>DASWUI010000511.1:0-2874 GCA_036401715.1 Ramlibacter sp.
GCGTTCAGCTTTTCCATGATGTTGGCGCGGTGCGCCTCCACCGTCTTGATGCTGATGCCCAGGTCGTCGGCGATCTGCTTGTTCAGGCGGCCGGCCACGATGCGTTCCAGCACCTGCGCCTCGCGCGAGGTCAGCTTGGAAAGCAGCGCGTCGCGGCTGGCGGCGCTCTGGAATTCGGCGAAGGTGTCCTTGGCGCGTTCGAGCATGCACTCCACCAGGCTCACCAGCTCGTCTTCCTTGAAGGGCTTCTGGATGAAGTCCATCGCGCCCTTCTTCATGGTGTTCACGGCCATGGGCACGTCGCCGTGGCCCGTGATGAACACCACGGGCAGGGGCGACTTGCGCTCCACCAGGCGGTCCTGCAGTTCCAGCCCCGTCATGCCGCCCATGCGGATGTCGACGATCAGGCAGGCGACCTCGCGCGGGTCGTAGCGCGCCAGGAACGACTCCGCGGAGTCGAAGCAGCGGACGCGGTAGTCCTTGCCCTCGAGCAGCCACTGGAGCGAATCACGCACCGCCTCGTCGTCGTCGACCACGTAGACGGTACCCTTCTTGGGAATCAAGCTCATGCTGTTGTCACCCCGGCGTCCTTGCCCACTATCGGACTTGTAGCACCGGACACCGGGATCCAGAAGGAGAACCGGCAGCCGGAGACTTCGGTGCCATTGTAGATGTTCTCCGCCTGCATCCTTCCCTGGTGCGACTCCACGATCGAGCGGCACAGGTTCAGGCCGATGCCCATGCCTTCGGCCTTGGTGGAGAAGAAGGCTTCGTACAGGCGCTCCATCACCTCGGGGGCGAGGCCCTGGCCGGAGTCCAGCACCGAGAACTCCACCACCGGCTGTTCGTCCACCGACTTGGGCACCACGCGCAGCTCCACGCTGCGCCGCCCGGGCGGCCGGCCGGCGGATTCGATGGCTTCGGCGGCGTTGCGCAGCAGGTTCACCAGCACCTGCTCGATCAGGATCGGGTCGACCATCAGGTGCGGCAGGCGCGCCGCGACATAGTGCGACATGCGCACGTTGCGCCGGCGCAGCTCGATCTCGGCCAGCTCCAGGGCTTCGCTGACCATCACGCTCACGTCCGACAGCGTGCGGTTCGGCTCGCTGCGCTTCACGAAGGTGCGGATGCGCTGGATGATCTGGCCCGCGCGCTGCGCCTGGCGCGCCGTCTTGTCGAGGGCGGCCAGCACGTCGTCGTCGCTGATCTGCCGGCCGCGGATGCGCGACATCAGCCCGTTGCAGTAGTTGCTGATGGCCGTCAGCGGCTGGTTCAGCTCGTGCGCGACGCTGGAAGCCATCTCGCCCATGGTGATCAGGCGGCTGGCGGACTGGGCGCGTTCGGCCTGCGCCGCCGCCTGTTCCTCCGCGTTGCGCCGGGAGGTGATGTCGGTGGCGATCACCATCTGCGCCAGGCGCCCGTCCACCCAGTTCAGGTAGCGCGAGCGCACCTCCAGCCACTTGCCCAGTTCCGGCACGAAGATCTCGGCGTTCTCGGAGGTGCCGGAGGTGAGCGGGTCGGTCGGCAGGCCGACGAAGGAGTCCACTTCGTCCAGGTGTTCGTCGCCCGTGCGCGGCGTCTCGGTCATGCCTGCCTGGGCGACCATCTGCAGGTGCCCGCCCGCGCGGCCGCCGAACCACAGCCGGTACAGCTTGTTGGCGAACAGCAGTTCCTCGCTGCCCAGGGGCGCCACCGACACCGAGGCGTCGAGCGCTTCCAGCACGGTGGTGAAGCGCTCGTGCGAGGCCTGCAGCTGCTCGCGGATGCGCGTGGGCTCGGTGATGTCGGTCATCGACGTCATCCAGCCGGTCTGGTGCCCCTTGGCATCCACCAGCGGCGAGACGTACAGGCGGGCGTCGAACAGGCTGCCGTCCTTGCGCTTGACGCGCACCTGGAAGCCGCCCTGGATGGTGCGGCCCTTGAGCTCGTCGTCCAGGCGCGCGGCGAGCAGTTCGCGGTCTTCCTCGGGCCAGTAGGGGAAGGGCGGCGTGCGGCCCACGAGCTCCGCCTCGCTCCAGCCCGTCATCTGGCAGAAGGCGGCGTTCACGTAGGTGATGCGGCCGTGCATGTCCAGCGCCCGCATGCCCGTGAGCATGGAGTTCTCCATCGCCCGGCGGAAGTTCGTCTCCGCCATCAGCGCCTGCTGCGCCTGCATGCGGCGGCGGGTGTGGCGCCAGTTGGCGATCAGCATCCAGGCCGTCATGGCGGACAGCGCGCCCACCAGCCAGAACAGGCCGCTGCCGATCACGCCCAGCCCGGTGCGGTAGGCCTGCGCGCGGATGATCAGGCCGTTGCCCACCGGCGAGACGGGCACCTCGTATTCGTTCGGCTGCGCCGCCCAGGGCAGGAACTGCGTGGCCGGATTGCGCGGCGGCACCGAGGTGCCGGCCAGCACGCGGGCCTTGCCATCGAGCAGGGCGACGGCGTACTTGGCCGAGACTTCCGCCGGCACCCCATATCGCAGCAGGCCGTCGATGGAGTACTCCCCGAGGATCACGCCGCCGAACTTGCCCTGGTCCGCCAGCGGCACGTGCAGCTGCAGCAGGCCCGAGCTGTCGGGGCCGGCGACCGGCTGCGAGTACACCGGCTGCTGCAGGTCGCGCGCCAGGCTGTACATGGTCTCGGTCTCGCCGGGGCGCAGCACCTCGCCCTTGTTGCGCACCTGCGCGATCGGCAGGCTGGGCGCGGCGTAGATCGCGGTGACGCGGCGGCGCTCGTCGATCCAGGTGAGCATCAGCAGCTCGGGATACTGCGCGATCATCGATTCGGCGCGGCCGACGAATTCCTCCGGATCCACCTCCTTGTTGGAGATGTCGCGCGCGATGCGCATGAGCTGTTCCTGGCGCTCCAGGAGGCGCAGGCGCATGCGCTGCT
>DASWUI010000512.1:0-6802 GCA_036401715.1 Ramlibacter sp.
CTTGATGCGCGCGCTGGCCGCGGCCAGCGACAGGTGCTGCAGCTGCGCCGCCCGCGTCAGGTTGCCTTCGCGGGCGACGGCGGCGAACAGGCGCAGGTCGGTCAGGTCGAAGTCCATGCCGCCATCCTAAGTGCCTTCGGAATTTCCGAAGGCTGGCTCGCGAAATGAATGATTGTGGCCGGCCGGCGCGGGTGCGAGCATCGCCCATCCTCCACCCTGGACCGACGCCCCATGCCCCGCCCGCTCGACAACATCACGGTCGTCTCCCTGGAGCACGCGATCGCGGCGCCCTTCTGCACGCGGCAGCTCGCCGACCTGGGCGCGCGCGTGATCAAGGTCGAGCGCCCGGGGCAGGGCGACTTCGCCCGCGCCTACGACCGGCGCACCGGCGGGCTGGCCTCGCACTTCGTGTGGGTGAACCGCTCCAAGGAAAGCCTCACGCTGGACCTCAAGCAGCCCGAGGCGCTGGCGGTGCTGCAGGAACTGCTGGCGGGTGCCGACGTGCTGGTGCAGAACCTCGCGCCCGGCGCGGCGGCCCGCATGGGGCTGTCCTTCGACGCGCTGCACGCGCGCCATCCGCGGCTGATCGTCTGCGACATCTCCGGCTACGGCAACGACGGGCCCTACCGCGACAAGAAGGCCTACGACCTGCTGATCCAGAGCGAGGCGGGCTTCGTCTCGGTGACGGGCACGCCCGAGGAGCCCTGCAAGTCGGGTGTCTCGATCGCCGACATCGCCGCCGGCATGTACGCGTACAGCAACATCCTGGCGGCGCTGCTGCAGCGGCACCAGACGGGCGAGGGCAGCCACATCGACGTGTCGATGCTGGAGTGCCTCACCGAGTGGATGGGCTTCCCCCTGTACTACGCCTACGAAGGCGCGCCGCCGCCGCCGCGCAGCGGCGCTTCGCATGCGACCATCTATCCCTATGGCCCCTTCCAGGCGGGCGACGGCAAGTCGGTGATGCTGGGCCTGCAGAACGAGCGCGAGTGGCAGGCCTTCTGCGAGCACGTGCTGCTGCGCCCCGGGCTGGCGCAGGACCCGCGCTTCGCCGGCAATGCGCAGCGCAACGAGCACCGGGCCGAACTGCGCGCGCTGATCCACGAGGCGTTCGCGCAGCTCACCGCGGCCGGCGTGATCGAGCGGCTGGAGCGCGCAAAGATCGGCAATGCGCAGGTGAACACGATGGCCGACGTCTGGGCGCATCCGCAGCTGCGCGCGCGCGAGCGCCTGCAGCCGGTCCCTTCGCCGGTGGGCGCCATCCGGGCTTTCCTGCCGCCCGGCGTCAACAGCAGCTACTCGTACCGCATGGACGCGATTCCCGCGGTGGGCGAACACACCGAAGCCATCCTGCGCCAGCTCGGTCGCAGTGACGCGCAGATCGCCGCGCTGCGCGCGCAGCAGGCGGTCTGAGGACCGGCCCATGGCGAACATCGAACGCTCCTTCCTGTTCGTGCCCGGCACCAGGCCGGACCGCTTCGCGAAGGCCTGCGACAGCGGCGCGGACGCCGTGATCGTCGACCTGGAAGACGCGGTACCGCCCGCCGACAAGGCGAGTGCCCGCGCCGCCGTCGCGAACTGGGTGGCGCCGGGACGCCGCGTGATCGTGCGCATCAACGGCGCCGACACCGCCTGGTTCCGGGAGGACTGCGCGCTCGCCGCGCTGCCCGGCATCGCCGCGGTCATGCTGCCCAAGGCGGAACGGCAGGAGGACATCGCGGCCGTGTGCGCCGCGGGTGCCGCCGGCGTGCTGCCCCTCATCGAGACGGCCGCCGGCTACGAGAACGCGAAGGCGCTCGCCGGCGCACCCGGCGTGCGCCGGCTGGTGTTCGGCTCGATCGACTTCCAGCTGGACCTGGGCATCACCGGCGAGGACGACGAGCTGCTGGCGTTCCGCTCCGGCCTGGTGCTCGCGTCGCGCCTGGCGCAGCTGCCGGCACCGGTGGACGGCGTCAGCACGGCGATCGACGATGCGGGCAGCGTGGGCGCGGATGCCGCGCGGGCGCGGCGGCTGGGCTTCGGCGGCAAGCTGTGCATCCACCCGAAGCAGGTCGCGGTGGTGAATGCAGCCTTCCGCCCGACGCCGCAGGAGGTCCGCTGGGCCGAGCGCATCCTGGCGGCGGCGCAGTCGGCCGGCGGCGCCGCCGTGTCGGTGGACGGCAAGATGGTGGACCGCCCCGTCATCCTCAAGGCGCAGGCGATCGTCGACGAGGCCCACGCCCGCTCCTAGCGGCCGGTATCCCTCTCCCTCTCCCTCTGGGAGAGGGCCGGGGCGAGGGCACGCGCGCCGCGGAACTTCACCCCGGATTGCCCGCCACCCTCTCGAGCCTCTCCGCCAGCGAAGCCGGCGACAGCTCGCCGACCCGCGTGTCCACCAGCCGGCCCTGCGCATCGAAGAACAGGGTCGTGGGCAGCGCGCGGTGTCCCCGCTGCACGCCCAGTTCGCCGTGCGTGTCGAGCAGCACGTTGCGCAGCGGCTGCGGCTGCGTGCGCAGCCAGTTCTGCACGCGCTCGGCACTCTCTCCCTGGTTGAGGAACACGAAGTGCACGTCGCCGCGCTGCGCCTGCGCCTGCTGCAGCACCGGCATCTCGCGGCGGCAGGGCGGACACCAGGTGGCCCAGAGGTTGACCACCAAGGGCTTGCCGCGGAAGGCCGCCAGCGGGACCTGCGTGCCTTCCAGGGAGGTGAAGCTCAGCTCCGGCAGCTGCGTGGTCTGCGGCTTGGTCGCCCCGAGCAGGAGCACTCCGGCGAACCAGACCGCCGCCGCACCGGCCGTGGCCGCCGCGAGCGGCTTGCGCAGGGGCGCGGAGCGCACTGCGAGCACCGCGCCGTACACGAGGGCGGCGGCGAGGCCCGCCAGCGCGTTCCAGCCGCCGTCGCGCACGTCCAGCATGCGCCACGGCGTCGCCAGGTAGGCATCGAGGTACTGCAGCACGAAGGCGATGCGTGCCGCCAGCAGCCCCGCGAACAGCATGCCGTAGAGGTGCTTCTCGACCGCCGCGCCGGTGCGCCGCGCGGCCCAGCCGCCCGCCGCGCTGGCCACCAGCAGGGCCACGATCGCCAGCGGCAGGACCGCGGGCAGGGCGAGGGGGCCGATGTTCAGGGTCTGGTTCACGCGCGCCCTTCCACGTGCGCGCGGTCGAAGGCGTGCAGCACGAACACGGTCAGGATCGCGCTGACCGGTCCGGCCAGGGGATGGAGGATGAAGGCCACGACCGGCACCACCAGGATCAGGTTGCGCAGGCTCCAGCTGTACAGCAGGCCGGCGCGCGCCACGTAGCGCTTGCCCGCGGGCGACCAGCGCTCCCGTGCCCGCGATTCCACCGGCATGCCGCCGATGAAGCTGGCGTGGTTGTAGAAACGCACGGCCAGCACCGAGGCCACCAGCGAGGCGAACAGCAGGCCGAGCAGCACCAGTTCGAGCGCCAGCCGCGGCGTGAACTGCGGCACCGCGGCCCGTGCCAGGCCGGCTTCCAGCGAGGGCGCGGCCAGGCTGATCGTGCCCATGAGCCCGAGCACCGCGGCCGACGCCGTCATCGACGCCGACATGAGCGAATTGCGCAGCGTCTGCACGGCGAGGATCTCCGAGCCCTTCTGCGCCGAGACGGCCTCGAACCACTGCTCCCGCAGTGCCGCGTGCGCTGCGCGGGCCAGGCCTTCATCGCCGGCGCTGCGGCCCACGGCGAGCCAGAGCTCGTAGAGGCCGATGGCGGCGATGGTGAGGCCGGCCGCGAGCCACTGCCAGCCGGTGCTCATGCCTGCGCGCCGCGGCGGCTGCGGCCGTGGCGCTCCACCAGTTCGAACAGGCCCATGCCGGCGAGCATGGCCGCGAAGAACAGCACGCCCTTGGCTTCGCCCATGCCCACGGTCACCAGCGCCGGCCCCGGGCAGAGGCCCGCGATGCCCCAGCCCACGCCGAACAGGATGCTGCCGCCGATCAGCCGGCGGTCGAGGTGCCGGGCGGTGGGAATGCGCATCTTCAGGCCCAGCAGCGACGCGGACCAGCCGCGCGCAATGCCGAAGGCGATGGCGCCGATGGTGACCGCTGCCGCCATCACGAAGGCCAGCGAAGGGTCCCAGGCGCCCGCCAGGTCGAGGAAGCCGAGCACCTTGGACGGATCGGTCATGCCCGAGGCGATGAGCCCCAGCCCGAAGATCAGGCCGGCGGCCAGAGAGAAAAACACTGCCATGCGATCAAGCTCCCAGCAAGCCCGGCACGTGCCGGAGGACGAAGACGGTGGCGAAGCCCGCCATCATGAAGGCGGCCGTGGCCGCCAGCGAACGCGGCGACAGGCGCGAGATGCCGCACACGCCGTGCCCGCTGGTGCATCCCGAGCCGTAGCGCGTGCCGATGCCCACCAGCAACCCGGCCAGCACCAGCGCGCCTTCGCTCGCGTCGATGCGCGGGGCGGGCAAGTCCGCCGACAGCGAATAGACCAGCGGCGCGGCCAGCATGCCGCCCAGGAAGGCGACGCGCCAGGCGATGTCCCCGCGGGCCGGCCGCAGCAGGCCGCCCAGCACGCCGCTGATGCCGGCGATGCGGCCGTTGAGCAGCACGAACAGCGCGGCGGCGAAGCCGATGAGGATGCCTCCGGCCGCCGCGGCCTCGGGGTTGAATGCGTTCCAGTCTATGGTCAACTCTTGCTCCTTGGGCAGAACAGGCGGTGCAGGACCGCCAGGATTTCGATGCAGGCCGGATCGGCGACACGGTAGTGGATGTGCTTGCCCTCGCGCCGCGTGCCGACCAGCCCCTCGGTGCGCAGCACGCCGAGCTGCTGCGACAGGGTGGGCTGCCGGATGGCCAGCCGGGCTTCCAGTTCGCTGACGCTGCGTTCGCCCTGGGAGAGCTCGCACAGCAGCTGCATGCGTTCGGGATTGGCGAGCAGCTTGAGCAGGCCGACGGCCTGCCCGCTCACGGCGCCGAGCTGCGCGGGGTCGAAGGAAACGGTCGAGGTCATTGGTTCAGCTCATCAGACTTGCTTGACTGATAGTTTATTAAAAGATAAACTGTCTGTCAACAAGCCACCCGAACACCGACAGAAAGGATGCCATGAGCGCCCGTCCCACCATCCAGCCCTTCTTCGATCCCAAGACCTGGACCGTCTCCTACGTGGTCAGCGACGACGCGACCCGCAGCGCCGCGGTCATCGACCCGGTCCTGGACTTCGACTACAAGTCCGGCAGCACCGGCACCCAGTCCGCCGACGCCATCCTCGCCTACCTGCAGGACAAGGGCCTGAAGGTCGAGTGGGTCCTGGAGACCCATGCCCATGCCGACCACCTCTCCGCGGCGCGCTACCTGCAGGGGCGGGTGGGCGGCCGCATCGCCATCGGCGAGAACATCCGCGAGGTCCAGGCCACCTTCAAGAAGCTGTACAACCTGGAGCGCAACTTCCTGCCGGACGGCAGCCAGTTCGACCACCTGTTCCACGACGGCGAGACCTTCCACGTGGGCCAGCTCGAGGTGAAGGCCCTGCTGGTGCCGGGGCACACCCCCGCGGACATGGCCTACCTCGTGGGCGATGCGGTGTTCGTGGGCGATACGCTGTTCATGCCCGACGTGGGCTCCGCGCGCGCGGACTTCCCCGGCGGCGACGCCCGCATCCTGTACCGCTCGATGCGGCGGCTGCTGGAGCTGCCGCCGCAGACGCGCATGTTCGTGTGCCACGACTATCCGCCGAAGGGCCGCGAGGCGAACTGGGAGACCACGGTCGCCGAGCAGCGCGCGTCCAACATCCACGTGCGCGACGGCATCAGCGAGGACGAATTCGTCGCCATGCGGCAGGCGCGCGACGCCACGCTGGAAGTGCCGACGCTGATCCTGCCGTCGATCCAGGTGAACGTGCGCGCCGGCCAGCTTCCTCCCCCGGACGACAATGGCGTCGCCTACCTGCGCATCCCGCTGAACGCGCTGGGAAAGGGAAATCGCCCCTGACCCGGGCAACGGCTGGTAAATAAGCATACACTTATTCATCATGCTGATGAAAGCGCGCGTCCTGGCGCTGCAGGACACCACGGAAGCGGCCTCCTGCTGCACGCTCTGCCAGGTCCGGCCCAAGGCCCTGTTCGGCGTGCTGCCAGGCCCCGAGCTGCAGCAGGCCTCGGCGGCCACCACGCCCCTGTCCCTGCAGCAGGGCGAGCGGCTGTACACGCAGGGGGACGCCGGCAGCGCGGTCTACACCGTTCGCAGCGGCATCGTGCGCTTCGAGCGGGTCACCTCGGGCGGCGAATGCCGCATCGTCCGGCTGGCCGGCGTCGGCGCGCTGATCGGGCAGGAGGCGCTGCTGCGGGCGCCCTATGCGGAAGACGCGGTGGCCTGCACCCCGTTGCAGGTCTGCCGCATCCCGGTGGACACCGTGGAGAGCAACTGTGCGCAGCAGCCGGCGCTGCGGCGCGAGCTGATGCGGCGGTGGCAGGCGGCGCTGGAAGCCGCCGGCGAGTGGAACGCGGAGCTCGCGCGGGGGCATGCGCGCAGGCGCATGCTCAAGCTGATGGCGCAGTTGCGGCAGCTGTCGGCCGACGGCAGCACGATCTGGCTGCCCAGCCGGCAGGAGATGAGCGAGATGCTGGGGCTCGCGCCCGAGACGGCCAGCCGCCTCGTGAGCCGGCTGCGGCGCGAAGGCGTGCTGCAGGTGGACAGCCTCACCGAGGGGCGGGTGGACGACGAAAAGCTGTCGGCGGCCCTGCGGCGCGCCGACGCCTGAGCGTCAGCGGCGCAGCCCGGCCCGCCACGCCGCCACGCGCCGGCGCCATTGCGCCAGCCGCGGCGCGGCCGCATTGCTCGCGGCCAGCCGCTCGACC
>DASWUI010000513.1:0-3266 GCA_036401715.1 Ramlibacter sp.
CCATGCAGACGTTGACCTAGATTGACCGGCGCGCCTCACCCCCCCTTTTCCATCGCGCGGCGGTGCCGCTCGACGAACTCCTGGTAGGTATCCACCCCCCGCAGCTGCAGGATGGTGTTGCGCACCGCCGCCTCCACCAGCACGGCCATGTTGCGGCCGGCCACCACCGGGATCACCGCCTTGCGCACCGGCACGCCCAGCACGTCCTGGGTGAGCGGCTCGTAGGGCAGCCTTTCGTATTCGCGCTCCATGGTCTCGCGGCGCACCAGGTGCACGATCAGCCGCAGCCGCATCTTCCGGCGCACGGCGGTCTCGCCGAAGATCGCCCGGATGTCCAGCAGGCCGATGCCGCGCACTTCCAGCAGGTTCTGCAGCAGCTCGGGGCAGCGGCCCTCGATCGTGGTCTGGTTGACCCGGTACAGGTCCACCGCGTCGTCGGCGACCAGGCCGTTGCCGCGCGTGATCAGCTCCAGCCCCAGCTCGCTCTTGCCGAGGCCCGACTCGCCGGTGATCAGCACGCCCAGGCCCAGGATGACCATGAACACGCCGTGCATGGACGTGCGCTCGGCGAAGTGCTTGGACAGGTAGGCCCGCAGCACGTCGATCACGAAGGCCGAAGGCTCGTGGGTCGCGAACATCGGGATCTGGGCGCGCTCGCACATGGACAGCAGCGCATCTGGCGCGGTCTGGCCGTCGGTGAGCACCAGCACCGGCGGCTCCAGCGTGACGATGCGCGCGATGCGGCGGGCACAGTCCTCCTGGGTCGCGTTGGTCAGGTAGGCGACTTCGCGCTCGCCCAGGATCTGCACCCGGTACGGATGGATGTAATTGAGGTAGCCCACCAGGTCTGCCCCGGAGCGGGCGGCGCGCACGGCGACCTCGTCGAAGCGGCGTTCGGACGCACCCAGCCCGGCCACCCATTCCCACTTCAGCGTGGCCCGGTGGTCTTCGAACAGGACGTCGGCGCTGACGACGGTGGGCTTCAAGCGCGGGCGGGTCCTTTTACGGCGAGGGCTGGGCGGACTGCCAGGTGGCGATCAGCTGGTGCAGTTGCTGGGCGCTGGCGCTGGACTTCATCCGCTCCCGCAGGGGCGCGTCGCTCAGCAGCTCGGCGATTTCCGACAGGATCTCCAGGTGCTTCTGGGTCGCCGCCTCGGGCACCAGCAGGAAGATCAGGAGGTTGACCGGCTGTTCGTCCGGGGCGTCGAAGCCGATCGGGTTGGCCAGCTGGAACAGCGCTGCCATCGGGGCCTTCAGGCCCTTGATGCGCCCGTGCGGGATGGCCACGCCGTGGCCGAGGCCGGTGGACCCCAGGCGCTCGCGGGCGAACAGGCTGTCGGTGATCAGGGCGCGCGAGAGGCCGTGGAGGTTCTCGAACAGCAGCCCGGCCTCCTCGAAGGCCCTCTTCTTGCTCGTGGCGTCGACTCCGACCAGGACCTGGGCGGGCGGCAGGATGGACGCGAGGCGGTTCATGATAGCTGGGGCGGATTATGCACAGATGACAGTGCACCGCACCAAAACGGCTGCCCAAGCCCATCGGAAGACAGCCCGGAATGAAAAAGGCCCCATCCGGGGCCTTTTACCGCTGCTTCACATCACGCGCTTGGGCGTTTCGTGGTGGTGGTCCTGCATGCGGGTCTTGTGCCTGCCGACCTGCCGGTCGAGCTTGTCGACCAGCTCGTCGAGGGCGGCATAGAGGTCCTGGTGGGCGCTCTCGGCGAACATGTCGCCGCCCTTCACGTGGATCTTGCATTCGGCGCGCTGCCTTCGCTCCTTCTCCTTCTGCTTCTCGACGGTGAGTAGTACCTTGATGTCCACGACCTGGTCAAAGTGGCGGGTGATGCGATCGAGCTTGGTGGTCACGTAGTTGCGCAGGGCGGGGGTAACTTCGAGATGGTGACCGCTGATCGTCAGGTTCATGGAGCCTCCTGTTGCACTCGGGTTGAGGGGCGCCTCGTGGCGCGGGAAGGAACGATGGAATGGGATCTGGTGTCTGCGATTCACTATGCGCCCGCACTCCGCAAAAGTCCATTGATTTCCCTCAAGGACGAGGCGCGAATTCCCGGGCATGGTGGTGTCGGGATCCGGGCCCGGCGCCGGGGTGCGGGCGCGTGCTTCCGGGGCCACGCGCAGGCGGCGGGCCGCCAACGCAAAGCGGCCCTCGAGGGGCCGCTGCAAGCACCGAAGGCGGCCTCGCGGGCCGCCCTGGCGGGATCAGGAAACGCGGGTCAGCGCAGGCGCCACAGGGCAGCCGCGTCCAGCCGGTTCCAGCCGGACACCGCCTTGGGGTGGGCCTGGGCGCCCGGGCGCTCCAGGTTGGCGTGCTCCACGCGCTCGGCCTGCGGCTTGTCGCGCGGCGTGTCGTTGAAGCGGTTGGTGGACTTGGGTTCCTTGTACATGTGAGTCTCCGGTGCGCTCTCAGCTGCCGCTCTCGGTGCCGGGGGTGCGCTTGGTTTCCTGCGGGGCCGCGGCACGCTCGCCGTGCCGGCTGATGAACGGCCAGGCGTGGCCGCTGCGGGGGCGGCGATTGGCCGGGGCGGTGTCCCTGGCTTCGGCCGCGGCGGGACGCCAGTTCGAGCGGCTGGCGTTCGGGTCGGTCGCTAGCTGGATCATCTCTGGGGCTCCTTGCAGGTACTGCCGGACCTCGGTCCGGGGCGATGGACTCAATGTAGGGGGGCCTCCTGAGCCGTGGTGTCGGACGTTCTGGCCCAGCCGTGTAGGACTTGTCCTGCGGGTGGCTCTGCCGTCGCGCCCGTGCACCGCCGATGGTGGACGCACCGATTGACAGCCGCGTGACAGCCGCGCGGCGGGCATAATCGCCCATCCCCTCCCGGAGATTCCCTTGGAAACCTACCCTAGTCGGTAGCTTTCAACGCCCGTGCCGCGGCGCGTTGGAAGCCCCCAGCCGCCGCACAGCCGAACACCAACGCACGGGACGGAGCCATGCTCAACATCTTCACGCTCGCCAACGGGCGGCTTTTCCAGGAGGAGATCGAGTCCCTGGAGGAGCTTTCGCGCTTCCAGCCGGTCTGGGTCGACCTGGAAGCCCCGACGCCGGAAGAAAAGCGCTGGGTCAAGCAGTACTACGGCCTGTCCATCCCGGAAGACGCGATGGACGAGGACATCGAGGAGTCCGCCCGCTTCTACGAGGAGGACAACGGCGACCTCCACATCCGCAGCGACTTCCTGCTGGCCGGCGGCGGCGACGACGAGACGCGCACCGTGCGCGTGGCCTTCGTGCTGAACCTGGTCAACACGTCCCTGAA
>DASWUI010000514.1:0-2032 GCA_036401715.1 Ramlibacter sp.
CCAGGCGCTGGTGTCCTGGCTGGGTACCGGCATGTGGCAGCAGTTGGCGCTGCTGGCATCGGTGTCGGTGATCGGCGGGCTGCTGGACCTGCCCTTCAGCCTGTACCAGACCTTCGTGATCGAACAGCGCTTCGGCTTCAACAAGATGACCTGGAAGCTCTGGCTCAGCGACCTGCTCAAGTCCACCCTGCTGGGCGTCGCGCTGGGCCTGCCGCTGGCCTGGGTGATCCTGTGGCTGATGAACGCCGCCGGCGCGCAGTGGTGGATCTGGGCCTGGGGCGTGACCTCGCTGTTCCTGCTGTTCGTGCAGTTCATCTTCCCGATCTTCATCGCGCCGCTGTTCAACAAGTTCGAGCCGCTGCAGGACGAGGCGCTGAAGGACCGCATCACGAAGCTGATGCAGCGCTGCGGCTTCGTCGCCAAGGGCTTCTTCATCATGGACGGCAGCAAGCGCAGCGCCCACGCCAATGCCTACTTCACCGGCTTCGGCGCCAGCAAGCGCGTGGTGTTCTACGACACCCTGATCGCGCGGCTGTCGCCGGACGAAGTGGATGCGGTCCTCGCCCACGAGCTGGGGCACTTCCGCCTCAAGCACATCGCCAAGCGGATCGCCGCCACCTACGTCCTGAGCTTCGTGGCCTTCGCGGTGCTCGGCTGGTTGTCCAGCCGGGTCTGGTTCTACACCGGCCTGGGCGTGCGCCCCAACATGGAAGGCCCGAACGACGCGCTGGCGCTGCTGCTGTTCATGCTGGCGCTGCCGGTCTTCACCTTCTTCATCTCGCCGCTGATGGCGCAGTTCTCGCGCAAGCACGAGTTCGAGGCCGATGCCTTCGCCGCCACGCAGACCAGCGGGCAGCACCTGGGCAGCGCGCTGCTGAAGCTGTACGAGGACAACGCCTCCACGCTCACGCCGGACCCGGTGTTCGTGAAGTTCTACTACTCGCACCCGCCCGCCACGGAGCGGCTCGCGCGGCTGCAGGGAGCGGCGACGTGAGCCAGTCCATGCTGAAGAAGAGGGACTGGTCGCAGCACCAGCGGCGCGCCCTCACCCCCACCGAGATCGTCAAGCGCCTGGCCGACCTGCCGGGCTGGAAGCTCAGTGGCGACGGCGCCGAGGTCGCGATCGAGAAGACCTACACCTTCGCCGACTACTACGAGACCATCTCCTTCGTGAACGCGCTGGCCTTCGTCGCCAACGCGCTCGACCACCACCCCGACCTGTCGGTCCACTACAACCGGTGCGTCGTGCGCTTCCGCACGCATTCGCTGCCGGGGATCTCGGACACGGACTTCGAATGCGCGGCCCGCGCCGACGCCCTGCTCGCATGAGGATGCCCCTGCTTGGCTGAGACGGAAAGCACCCGGCCGGGGCTGGTGGTGGCCGCCCATGGCCGCCACTGCCTGGTGGAGTCGCCCGACGGCACGCGCACGCTGTGCCACGCCAAGGGCAAGAAGAATGAAACCGTCGTCGGCGACCGCGTGCTGTGGCGGCGCACCGGCGACGAGGGCGTGATCGCCGGCGTGCAGGAGCGGCGCAACCTGTTCTACCGGCGCGACGAGATCCGCACCAAGTCGTTTGCGGCCAACCTGGACCTGGTGCTGGTGCTGATCGCCGCGGAGCCGGAGTTCTCGGAGATGCAGCTGGCCCGGGCGCTGATCGCGGCGGAGGCCGAGCGGATCGCGCCGCTGATCGCGCTGAACAAGAGCGACCTGGTCGAGCCCTTCGAACGCGCCTGGGCGCGGCTGCTGCCCTACCAGCACATGGGCTACGGCGTGCTGCCGCTGTCGCTGCGCCTGTCGAAGGACGTGGACCGCGAGCACCTGCTGCAGCACCTGAAGGGCAAGACCACGCTGGTGCTGGGTCCCTCCGGCGCGGGCAAGAGCACGCTGATCAACCTGCTGGTGCCGCAGGCGCAGGCGCTGACCGGCGAAATCTCGCAGGCGCTGAACTCCGGCAAGCACACCACGACCACGACCACCTGGTACTGGGTGGACGAGGAGCGCAGCACGGCGATCATCGATTCGCCCGGCT
>DASWUI010000515.1:0-7307 GCA_036401715.1 Ramlibacter sp.
ATGGACAGGCGGTCGGGAAGCGGGGGCCGGTTGGAGGCATCGGTCATGGGCCGTATTGTGCCGCGCAGGCTCAGGTTCCCAGCAGTTCGCCGACCGGCTTGAGGTGGTCCACGCGGTCGCAGATCGCCTTGACCGCCATCAGGATGGGGATGCCCAGCAACAGCCCCCACACGCCCCACAGCCAGCCCCATGCCAGGACGCCGATGAACACCGCCACCGGGTTCATGCTGCTCGCCTTGCTGGTGGCCCAGGGAACGAGCAGGTAGCCTTCCACCGTGTTGATCAACAGCGAGATCCCCGCCACCAGCAGCGCCATGTTCAGCTCGCCGAACTGCACGAAGGCGACCACGGCGGCCGCCCCGGTGACGGCGATCGAGCCGACGTAGGGAATCAGGTTCGGCACGCCGGCGGCGACGCCCCAGACGGCGGCGTGCTTCAGGCCGATCAGGGCAAAGGCGATGCCGGTCGCCAGCCCCACGGCGATGCTCGCCACCAGCTGCACCATCAGGTAGCGCTGCATCTGCGCATTGATCTCGTCGAGCGCCTGCACCGTGAGCTTCTTCTCGGCGAGCCCGGGCCCCGCGATCTTCACCAGCTTGCGCCGGAAGGTGTCGCCCGAGATCAGCATGAAGTACGTCAGGAAGGTGACCATCACGGTCTGGCCGATGACGCTGGCGAAGCCGAGCGTGCCGGTCCAGAGGTGGTCGCGCAGGTTGAAGCGCGGCTTCTCCACGATCACCCGCGTCACGCCGCGCGTGGCCGGGGTGGCGCCGCCCGCTTCCTGGGCGGCGCGCTCCAGTTCGCTGGCCGCCTTCTGCACGGTCTCCAGGGTGCTGTCCTGCCGCTTCTTCTTGCCCTGCTGCATGGCGTCGCGCACCTTGCGGGCGGCGTCCGGCATCGACTCGATCAGCTCGTTGGCGTCGTCGGACAGCGAGTACACCGACGCGCCGATGCCGCCCAGGATGCCCAGGATCAGCACCCCGGCGCTCACCGCGCGCGGGATCCTCATGCGGTGGAACCAGTCCACCAGCGGCGACAGCGCGTAGCTGAAGACGATGCCCACCATGAGGGGGATGAAGAAGCCGCTGGCGAGCTTGAGCACCGCCAGCACGGCCAGCACCATCAGCACGCCCAGCGCCGCGCTGCGCACGTTCGGGGGCATGTGCAGCAGCACGTGCGGGGGCTCCCTCGGGTCCACGGGAGTGCGCGGGAGGTCGTCGATCTCGGAGGGATCGGCAGCTTCGGGAAGATCGGAAGTTTCGGAACTCACTTTGACGTCATGGCCTGCTGCGAGTCCCCGTACCTCTCGTGACTCAGCTTGCGAGCGCCTCCCGCACTGCGCTGAGTTGCCGGCGCGACACGGACAGGGATTCTTCGACCCCGTTCAGGCGGACTGCCCAGCCTTCCCCTTCCTCCGCGTCGAAATGCTTTTCGAGCGCGCGCACGGCGCGCCGCGAGACCAGTGCGTTGCGGTGCACCCGCAGGAACTGGCCCCCGTGGCGCTCCTCGAGGTCGCTGAGCGAACCGTCAAGGATATAGCTTCTGGCGGCCGTGCGGACCGTGATGTACTTCAGTTCGGCCTTGAAATACAGCACCTCGGTCACCGGCACCCGCTCGGTGCGGCCGCGGTCCTGGATCACCAGCACCTCCTGCTCGGGCTCCGGTCCGCCGGCGCGGCCCTGCCGGGCCTTCTCCACGCGGGCCAGGGCCTGCTCCAGCCGCTCCAGGCGCACCGGCTTGGTCAGGTAGTCCACCGCCTCCAGCTCGAAGGCCGTGACCGCGTGTTCGGCATAGGCGGTGACGAACACCACCGCCGGCGGTTCGGGCAGCGTGCGCAGCACCTGCGCCAGCGCCAGCCCGTCGGCGCCGGGCATGTGGATGTCCAGCAGCACGCCGTCGAAACCCTGCCGCCGCAGGTGCTCCATTGCCTGCGCCGCGTTCGCGGCTTCCCCGGCGACCTCCGCCGCCGGCGCCTTGCACTCCGCCAGCAGCGTGCGCAGGCGCGAACGCGCCAGCGGTTCGTCGTCGACCAACAACATCTTCAGGCCCATCTCTGCCCTCCGTCCTCGTTATTGTTCATGCCGGAACCTCCATCCGCACCTGGTAACGCCCGTCCATCAGCGCGGTCTGGAACTGCGCCTGCACGTCGTGCAGCAGCCGCAGCCGGTCCCTCACGTTCTCCAGCGCCACCCCGTGCCCGGGACGCCCCTGGCCCGCCGGTACCGTGTTGGTCACCTTGATGACCACCGTGCTCCCGCGGCGCTGCGTCGTGACCTTCACGTCCGCCCCCGTGGGGCTCGGCTCCACGCCGTGCTTGACCGCATTCTCCACCAAGGGCTGCAAAAACAAAGCAGGCACCTTCGCCTTGCCGGCGTCGGGATCGATGGACCACTCGACCCGCAGGCGCTCGCCGAAGCGCACCTGCTCGATGTCCAGGTAGTGGCGCGCCACCTGCACCTCCTCGGCCAGCGTGGCCGAATCGGTCTTGGCCACCAGGACGTGCCGGAACAGCTCGCTCAGGTCCTCCAGCAGGTGCTCGGCCCGCGCGGGGTCCTCGCGCACCAGCGCGATGGCGCTGTTGAGGCTGTTGAACAGGAAATGGGGGCGGATGCGCGCCTGCAGTTCCGCGAGGCGGGCCGCGGTCTCCGCCGGCATGCGGCCCTTGGCCCGCAGCACCAGCACCAGCACGATGATGCCGGAGAGGAAGGCGCCGGCCAGGGCCGAAGCGGCCCAGGGCATGGGGCCGGGAGCGAACACCAGCGACAGCAGCCAGCAGCCGGCCAGCCCGGCCAGCGCTCCCAGCACCACGCCGGTGGCCTGCTGGCCCGCGGCGGGCAGGCGCGCCAGCAGGTTCTTGCCGGCGCAGGTGGCGGCCAGCCAGGCCAGGGTGGCCGGCAGGGCGGCGCCACTGAGCACCGCGAGCCGCTCCAGCCATTCCACCAGCCCGGGCCCGGCGAACAGGGCGCCGACGGCCATGACGGCTTCGACGAACAGCACCGATCGCAGCACCACGCCGATCTGGCAGGTGTCGAACAGCACCGGCGGGCGCGGCTTGACCGCCGGCACCGCCGGCCGGTTCAGTTCCTGGAACGCGGATAATAGTTGCGAGTCGTCCATCAGACCTTCAGGCCACGCTCGCGCGCGCCTGCCCAAGCCCTCCTTCGGCCTTCATTATTGGGGAAGCGACGCTCCCTGCCCATCCGCCAGCGCATACGTGCAAGCCCTATGAGCCAACTCGATCACAAGTCCGAGGCCTGGTCCGCCCTCTTCAGCGAACCCATGAGCGACCTCGTCAAACGGTATACCGCCAGCGTATTCTTCGACAAGAGGCTGTGGCAGGCCGACATCGCCGGCTCCCTGGCGCATGCCGCCATGTTGCAAAAACAGGGTGTCATTTCCGCAACGGATCTGGCCGACATCCGCCGCGGAATGGAGCAAATCCGCCAGGAAATCGCCTCCGGGGCCTTCGAATGGAAGCTGGACCTGGAGGACGTGCACCTCAATATCGAGGCCCGCCTGACCCAGTTGGTGGGCGACGCCGGCAAGCGCCTGCACACCGGCCGCAGCCGCAACGACCAGGTCGCCACCGACGTGCGCCTGTGGCTGCGCGGCGAAATCGACCTCATCGCGGACCTGCTGCTGGACCTGCAGCGCGCCCTGCTGGAGATCGCGGAGCAGAACGTGGAGGTGGTGCTCCCCGGCTTCACCCACCTGCAGGTGGCGCAGCCCGTGAGCTTCGGCCACCACATGCTGGCCTACGTGGAGATGTTCGCGCGCGACCACGAGCGCATGCTGGACGTGCGCAGGCGGGTGAACCGGCTGCCCCTGGGTTCGGCGGCGCTGGCCGGCACCACCTATCCTCTGGACCGCGAGTTCGTGGCCAGGGAACTGGGCATGGAAGGCGTCTGCCAGAACTCGCTGGACGCGGTGAGCGACCGCGATTTCGCGATCGAGTTCACGGCGGCGGCCTCGCTGGTGATGGTGCACGTGAGCCGCATGTCCGAGGAGCTGATCCTGTGGATGTCGCAGAACTTCGGCTTCATCCGCATCGCCGACCGCTTCACCACCGGCTCCTCGATCATGCCGCAGAAGAAGAACCCGGACGTGCCGGAGCTCGCGCGCGGCAAGACCGGGCGCGTGGTGGGCCACCTGGTGGCGCTGATCACGCTGATGAAGGGCCAGCCCCTGGCCTACAACAAGGACAACCAGGAGGACAAGGAGCCGCTGTTCGACACCGTCGACACGCTCAAGGACACGCTGCGCATCTTCGCCGAGATGGCCGGCGGCATCACGGTGCAGCCGCAGGCCATGGAGCAGGCGGCGCTCAAGGGCTATGCCACGGCGACCGACCTGGCCGACTACCTGGTGAAGAAGGGCCTGCCCTTCCGCGACGCCCACGAGACGGTCGCCCACGCGGTCAAGGCGGCGGTGTCGCACAACTGCGACCTGTCGGAGCTGCCGCTGGCGGTGCTGCAGCAGTTCAACCCGGCGATCGAAAAGGACGTCTACGACGCGCTGTCGTTGCGCGGCTCGCTGAACGCGAGGAACACGCTGGGCGGGACCGCGCCGGCGCAGGTGCGGGCGCAGGTGGCGCGGCACCGCACGCGGCTGGGCGTCTAGAACATGTCCTTGCGGGCTCGACCCGATCCAAGGATCGCCGGGTCGAGCCCGGATGACATGTCCCCTCCCCGTGCGCGAGTAGCGTCAGGCCGAGCGCAGCAGCGGGTTCGTCCGTCCCAGGCCGGTGGAGATGTAGGCCGGCGGCAGCTGGTAGTGGCGCTCGTCGAACAGGTCGATGCCGCAGCGCAGGTTCTCGCACCAGTTGTAGAAGTCCTCGATCGCGCGCTGGCCGACGATGGGCGCGCCGTGCTGCGGCACGATCATCTTCACGTCCAGGCCGCGCACCATCTGCACCCACAGGCGCAGGATCTTGTTGGACACCATGTAGCGGCGGTGGAAGCCCTCCATCTTCGGGATGTGCGGGCCGAGGTCGCGCACCGGGATCTTCGCCTCGGCGCCGCCCATGAGCGACACCCCCAGGTCGCCGGTGAACAGGATCTGGCTGACCGGGTCCCAGAAATGGAAGTTGCCCTCGGCATGCAGGAAGTGCGCGGGCAGCAGCCACAGGTCGCTCTTGCCCAGCGCCAGCTTGCCGCCCGCGTCGGGCACGCCGACCACGCGCCCTTCCGTCTTGCCCGCCTTGGTGAAATGCGGGGCGAAGCGCTCCCAGACGCGCGAGATCACCAGCTTGGCCTGGGTGGAGGTGAGCCAGCGGTCCAGCGAGGCGATGATGTCCGGGTCCGCGTGCGAGGCGAGCAGGTAGCTGAGGTTCTGCGCCGGGAACCAGCGCGAGAGCGCCATGTACAGCTCGTTGTACGCCAGGTTGCCGCCCGGGTCGATGATCGCGCCCACCCCGTTGTCCACCACCAGGAACTGGTTGCACTGCACCGCCTGCTGGTCCTCCTCCACCAGGTCGGTGAACATCAGGCAGGCGTGGTTCTCGTTGCGGAAAAGCTCGATGGCGGACAAGTCTCTGCTCCCTGGATGCGATGGACCCACTGTAGGAGCGGGCTGGCGGCCGGCGCTTGACCGATGTCAAGCCGGTCCGGAGCACCACGGTCGGTTAAGCTCGCGGCGGCCCGCCGCAGAAATCGTCCGGCGGCGGCCAAGAAACTTCAAGCGAGCGCGGCCGGGGAGCCGCTACGATTCGCGGCCAAGCCCGAGGAGACCCTCTTGCCAGTGATCACCAACATCGAGGACCTGCGCGTGCTCGCGAAGCGGCGCGTGCCGCGCATGTTCTATGACTACGCCGACTCCGGTTCCTGGACCGAGAGCACCTACCGCGCCAACGAGGCGGACTTCGAGCGCATCCTGCTGCGCCAGCGGGTGGCGGTGAACATGGAGGGGCGCAGCACCCGCACCACCATGGTCGGCCAGGAGGTGGCCATGCCGGTGGCGATCGCCCCGACCGGACTGACCGGCATGCAGCACGCCGACGGCGAAATCCTCGCGGCGCGCGCGGCCAAGAACCTGGGCGTGCCCTTCACGCTGTCGACGATGAGCATCTGCTCGATCGAGGACGTGGCGGAGGCGACCGGGCGGCACCCGTTCTGGTTCCAGCTGTACGTCATGCGCGACCGCGGCTTCATCGAGGCGCTGATCGACCGCGCCAAGGCGGCGAACTGCTCCGCGCTGGTCGTCACCCTGGACCTGCAGATCCTGGGACAGCGCCACAAGGACCTGAAGAACGGCCTGTCGGCCCCGCCGAGGCTGACGCTGCCCAACATCCTCAACATCGCCACCAAGCCGCGCTGGGCCCTGGGCATGCTGGGCACCAGGCGGCGCCAGTTCGGCAACATCGTCGGCCACGTCAAGGGCGTGGAGAACATGGGCTCGCTGTCCGAGTGGACGGCCAAGCAGTTCGATCCGCGCCTGTCCTGGAACGACGTGGAGTGGATCAAGAGCCGCTGGGGCGGCAAGCTGATCCTCAAGGGCGTGCAGGACATCGAGGACGCGAAGCTCGCGGCGGAGTCCGGCGCCGACGCGGTGATCGTGTCCAACCATGGCGGCCGCCAGCTCGATGGCGCGCCCTCCTCCATCTCCGCGCTGCCGCAGATCGTCGACGCGGTGGGCGACCGCATCGAGGTCCACATGGACGGCGGCATCCGCTCCGGCCAGCACGTGCTCAAGGCGATGGCGCTGGGCGCGCGCGGCACCTACATCGGCCGCGCGATGCTGTACGGACTGGGCGCCATGGGGCAGGAGGGCGTGGAACGTGCCCTGGAAATCATCCGCAACGAGCTGGACCTGTCGATGGCCTTCTGCGGGCGCACCGACATCCGCGACGTGGACCGCAGCATCCTGCTGCCCGGAACCTACTGAGCGGCGCCGGCGGCGCGCAGCGCGTCGCCCATGTTCGAGCTGTTGGCCGCGTGCTGCCACCACGCCAGCAGGGGCTCCACGGCGTGCCAGCTGGCCTCCCACTCGCGGGAGTCGGCGATCGCCAGCTGGTAGGGGATGCGGAAGCGCCGCGCCAGCGCGTGCGGCAGCGTGTGCATCTCCGGCATGCTGGCCACGCCCACGATCACCGGCGGGTGCGACAGCGTCGCATAGGCGCGCAGCACGCGCTCCATCAGCTGCAGGTTGCGGTCGCCGTCGACCGACAGCAGCAGCACGAGATGCGAATAGTCGGACATGACGGCGCGCGTCAGCGGCACGTTGAGGCCGTGGCGCGCCATCGCGATCACGCGCAGCACGCGGCCGCCCTGCGCGAAGTCCACGTAGTTGGTGCCGACGTCCAGCGCATG
>DASWUI010000516.1:0-1746 GCA_036401715.1 Ramlibacter sp.
GTTGGACTTGTGCACGGGTGCCACCGGCGCGGGCGCGACCGGCCGCCTGCGCACGACGCGGGCGCCGGCCGCCGCGCGGATCTTCTCGGCGATCTCCTGCGCGCTGCCCTCGAGCTCGTCGAAGCTGGCCGGCTTGGGGAAGAAGTCGACCGCACCGAGCTCCAGCGCGCGCATCGTGGTCTCCGCGCCCTGGCGCGTCAGCGAGGAGATCATGATCACCGGCAGCGGCCGCATCGCCATCAGGTTGCGCAGGAAATCGAGGCCGTTCATGCGCGGCATCTCGACGTCCAGCGTGATCACGTCGGGCGGGTTGCGCCGGATGCGGTCGATGGCCAGCAGCGGGTCGGGCGAGGCGCCCAGCAGCTCCATGTCCGGCTGCGATGCCACGACGCGCCCGAGGAAGGCGCGCATCACGGCGGAGTCGTCGACGACGAGGACGCGGATCATCTGGGGGGTGAGAAGATTTCGACCTCGCCGCTGCCGCCGCCGGCCAGGCGCTTGAGGTATTCGCGCTCGCGGCGCTGGACGGGTTCGCTGGGGGTGAGGCTCAGGCGCTTGACCTGCACCTTGCCGCTGTCCACGAAGAAGTGCACCTTGCGCGGGCAGACGTCCAGCAGGTCCTGCGCCAGCACCCGGATGCCTTCGACGCGCAGGAACTCGAGGACGAACTCGGAATTCTTCGCGCCCACGTCCAGCCGGTCGAAGCCGGCCAGCAGCTGCGCGCCGCCGAACACCTTGGCCACCATGCGGCGGCGGTCCGCGCCCTGGTGGATCATCTCGTTGATCAGCACTTCCATGGCGTACACGCCGAAGCGCGCCGAGGCCGCCCAGGGCGAGCCGGGGCTCGCTGTATCCCCCGGCAGCATGAAGTGGTTCATGCCCCCGATGCGCTCCACCGGGTCCCACAGGCAGGTGGAGACGCAGGAGCCCAGCACGGTGGTGATCGCGCCCTTGCGCCCCGCGTGGTATTGGCCGGGAAGGATCTTGACCGCGTCGACCCGGAATTCCCGGTCGAAGTAATGCAGGGGGACCGAGGATTCGATCAAGGAAGCTCCCCTAGCCGCCGATGCGCTCGTAGGCGGTGCGCCCGCACGAGCGGAATCCCGGGTGCGCCGACGGGAAGCTCTCGGAGTGCCCGACCATCAGCAGCCCGCCGGGCACCAGCAGGTCGGCCAGCCGCGTCAGCAGCTTCTTCTGGAACTCGCGGTCGAAGTAGATCACCACGTTGCGGCAGAAGATCACGTCGAAGCGCTCCATCGCGGGCCACACCGGCGACTGCAGGTTCAGCTGCGCGAAGCGCACCATGGAACGCAGTTCGCCGCGCACGCTCACCAGGCCCTCGTTGCCGCCGGTGCCGCGCAGGAAGTGCTTGCGCAGCCGCTCCGCGGGCAGCGTGGCGGCGCGGTCCATGCGATATACGCCCGACTGCGCCGTGTTGAGCACGTCGGTGTCGATGTCGGTGCCCAGCACCTCGCCCGGACACTCGGCCTCGCGCAGCACCATGGCGATCGACCACGCCTCCTCGCCGGTGGAGCAGGCGCTGGACCAGCAGCGCAGCGGCGCGCCGCGCCTGCGCGCGCGCTCCTGCGCCCGCGCCAGCAGCAGGTCGAAATGGTGCGGCTCGCGGAAGAAGGCCGTGAGGTTCGTGGTGAGCGCGTTCACGAAGGCCTCGCGCTCGTCCGAGCCCTCGCGCTGCACGATCTCCAGGTAGTCGCCGAAGCTCGTGAGGCCGCGCGCGCGCAGGCG
>DASWUI010000517.1:0-2810 GCA_036401715.1 Ramlibacter sp.
CGGCGGGATCCTGGACATGACCTTCTGCACCACGGCGTCGGCGGTCATGCCTTCGGACAGCGCCTCGTAGGACAGCACCACGCGGTGGCGCAGCACGTCGGGCACGAGGTCCACCATGTCCTCGGGCAGGGCGTAGCCGCGGCCGCGGAGCATGGCCAGGGCGCGCGCGCCCTCGGTCAGGTTGATGGTCGCGCGCGGGCTCGCGCCGTAGGTGATGAAGCGGCTCAACTCCTTGAGGCCGTGGCGTTCCGGCGTGCGGGTGGCGGAGACCAGCTTGACCGCGTACTGCACCAGCGAGGGATCGACGTACACCTGGCGGCACTCGCGCTGCAGCGCGGCGAGCTGCTCGGTCGTGGCCACCGGCGTGACGTCCACGACCGGACCGGTCACGCGCTGGACGATCACGAACTCTTCCTCGTCCGTCGGGTAGTCGACCAGCACCTTCATCATGAAGCGGTCCACCTGCGCTTCCGGCAGCGGGTAGGTGCCTTCGGTCTCGATGGGGTTCTGCGTGGCCATCACCAGGAAGGGGCTGGGCACCCTGTGCGTCTCGCCGGCGATGGTCACCTGGCGCTCCTGCATCACTTCCAGCAGCGCGCTCTGCACCTTGGCCGGGGCGCGGTTGATCTCGTCGGCCAGCAGCAGGTTGGCGAACACCGGGCCGAGCGAGGTGGAGAAGTCGCCGGTCTTCTGGTTGTAGATGCGGGTGCCCACCAGGTCCGCCGGCACGAGGTCGGGCGTGAACTGGATGCGCTTGAACTGCCCGCGGATGGTGTTGGCGAGCGTCTTCACGGTCAGCGTCTTGGCCAGGCCGGGCACGCCTTCGACCAGCAGGTGGCCCTGCGCCAGCATGGCCACCATCACGCGCTCGAGGAAGCGGTCCTGCCCGACGACGACGCGCTTGACCTCGTAAAGAATCTGTTCCATCAATTGCGCCGTGGCGCTGTCCGTGCGGCTCGAGGTGTCCATGAAGTCCTGCTGGCGATGAAAGGGAAGGCGGCCGTCAGAACGGCGGCAGCCCGGCGGCGGAAGCGGCGTTCTCGATCGGCACGGCGAAGCCGATGCCGAGGAAGGTGCGGGCGGAGGTCGGGTTCAGGATGGCCGTGACGATACCCACCACTTCACCATCCATGGTGACCAGCGGGCCTCCGGAGTTCCCCGGATTGGCCGCGGCGTCGAACTGGATGAGGTTCCTCATTTCCTGCCTGCCCTCGGGCGAGCGGAACACGCGGCCCAGGCCCGACACCACGCCGCCGGAGGCGGAGGGGCCGATGCCGAAGGGGAAGCCCACCGCCAGCACCTTGTCGCCGGGTGCCAGGTCGGCGGTGGAGCGCATCGTGGCGGCGATCATGTCGTCCGGGATCTTGGCGGCCTGCAGCACCGCCAGGTCGTTCTCGGCCTGCACGCCGGAGATGGTGGCGCTCGATTCCAGCCCGTCGTGGAAGACGACCTTGATGCGGTCGGCGCCGTGCACCACGTGCAGGTTGGTCAGGATCACGCCCTTGTCGATGATCACCACGCCGGTGCCCACGCCGTTCTCCACCTCGTCGCCTTCGCCGGTGAGGTCCGCCTCCGCGGGGCCGAGCGGCTTGGGCCTGGCGCTCTTGCGGGCCAGCTGCTTCTGGTCCTCTTCCTTCAGGCGGCTCTTCTTGACGTAGCTGACCACCCGCACCACCGAGGGGCGGATGTTGTCGTACGCCCGCGCGTACTCCGAAGGCATGACCTGCGTCTCCATCGTCTTGAGGACGGCGGCGTTGATGTCGTCCTGGGTCAGCCGGCGCTGCTCGGGCCGCAGCGCGAGGCTCATGGCGAGCGCCACGCCGAGCAGCAGGATGGCGGCCCACAGCAGGGCGGGACTGGACGGCGAGACGGAGGCGAAGCGGCGCTTGCGCGGCGCGGCCGCGGCAGGCTGGGAGTCGGGGAGGGAGGCCGGAGCCTCGCTGGCGTCCGCCGCGGCGCGGGCAGGGCGGCTGGAGCTGTAGAGGGCGGGCCTGCGCATCCGTAATCCTTGGGCTGTTCCGGGGGGAGTGCCTGGGGCCACGCCGATGCAGCCCTGGCGATGAAGCACACGGTATCACGGTTTCCCGGCGTCTGCACGGGATGCGGCATCATCACCCGCACGATGTGGATTGATACGCACTGCCACCTGGATGCACCCGAATTCGCGGGCGACCTGGCCGCCGTGCGCGCCCGCGCGCAGGCCCGTGGCGTGGTCCATTGCATTATTCCCGCCGTTGCAGCCGGTAACTTCGAGGCCGTGCGCCTGCTGGCGCACCGCTGGGGCGACAGCTACGCGCTCGGCATCCATCCGCTGTGCACCGGCGAGGCGAGCGAGCAGGACCTGGTGCTGCTCGACCGTGCGCTTGCCGCTCACCGCAACGATCCGCGCCTGGTGGCGGTGGGGGAGATCGGGCTGGACTACTTCGTGCCGGGGCTCGACGGGCCGCGGCAGGAGCACTTCTACCGCGAGCAGCTCGCGCTGGCGCGCCGCCATGGCCTGCCGGTGCTGCTGCACGTGCGGCGCTCGGCCGACCAGCTGCTCAAGCAGCTGCGGCGCGCGGAGGTGGCCGGCATCGCCCACGCCTTCAATGGCAGCGCGCAGCAGGCGGCGGAATTCGTGCGGCTGGGCTTCCGCCTGGGGTTCGGCGGAACGGTCACTTACGAACGTTCACTGCAGATTCGCAAGCTCGCCCGCGAACTGCCGCTGTCCGCGCTGGTGCTGGAGACCGATGCGCCGGACATGCCGCCGCACTGGCTGTACCGCACGGCGCAGGAGCGCGCGGACGGCGCCGGCCAGGGCCGCAACGAGC
>DASWUI010000518.1:0-1799 GCA_036401715.1 Ramlibacter sp.
GAGTTCGCCGACCAGCTGAAGGCCGACGCGGTGCTGGTGGCCAAGCTGCGCAGCCTGCCCAACGTGTCGGTGCATACCCAGGCGCAGACGCTCGAGATCACCGGCGACGGCCAGAAGGTCGACGGCCTGGTGTTTCGCGACCGCGCCAGCGGCCAGGCGCAGCGCATCGAGCTCGCAGGCGTGTTCGTGCAGATCGGCCTGGTGCCCAACACCGAATGGCTCAAGGGGACGGTGGAGCTGTCGAAGTTCGGCGAGATCGTCGTCGGCCCGCGCGGCGAGACCTCGGTGCCGGGCGTGTTCGCCGCCGGCGACTGCACGACGGTGCCGTTCAAGCAGATCATCATCGCCGCCGGAGACGGCGCGAAGGCCGCGCTGGGCGCCTTCGACCACCTGATCCGCAGCTGATGCGAAAGGGGGCTGCGGCCCCCTTTCTTTCGCGCCACAATCGCCGCAAGAACAACCACGCGAGCCCCACCATGCAAGGCGATCCGCAAGTCATCCAGCACCTCCAGGCGCAGCTCAAGAACGAACTCACCGCCACCAACCAGTACTTCCTTCACTACCGCATCCTCAAGCACTGGGGATTCGACCGGCTCGCGAAGAAGGAGTACGAGGAGTCGATCGGCGAGATGAAGCACGCGGACAAGCTGATGGAACGCATCCTGATGCTCGATGCGCTGCCCAACCTGCAGGACCTGGGCAAGCTGCTGGTGGGCGAGGACGTGCCGGAGATCCTCAACGCCGACCTGCAGAGCGAGCGCGGGGCCCAGGCCACGGTCAAGGCAGGCATCGCGCACTGCGAGTCCGTGCGCGACTACATCTCGCGCGAGATCCTCGAGCGCATCCTGGAGGACACCGAGGAGCACATCGACTTCCTGGAAACCCAGCTGGACCTGCTGAACAAGGTCGGGCTGCAGAACTACCTGCAGTCGCAAATGGGCGAGTCCTCGTCCTGATCCCCGGCTCGCGCCTTCGCGGCGCGAGGCCCACGCCAGGGACCGTCCCCACCCATCCCCGCGGGCTGCGGGTCCGGGAGCGTTACCGGCGCAGCGCCGCCGCACCAGCCCCCGTGCGGCCTGCGCTCGCCGTCCGAAGCCACGGCCGGGCTGCTTTTTCCCTGATTCCCTTGACCTTCCTCAACCCATTCCGGCCAAGGGCATTGCAAATGCGAAGGATTCGCATTTATACTGCACCCAGTTCCAACGCTTGCCTGTACCGAAGCCATGATCGTCTGTGTCTGCCACCGGGTCTCCGACCGCGAAATCGCCCGCCACGCGCGGGCCGGCATGAGCTTCGACGAGATCCAGTTCGAACTGGGCGTGGCCACGCAATGCGGCCAGTGCGAGGGCTGCGCCCGGGACGTGGTGGCGCAGTGCTGCGGCAGCCACCCGGTCGCTGCCCTGCACCGCGAGTCGACGGTGCAGCTGGACTCCAGCATCACCGAGGGCCGCGCGTGGCAGAACTCGCCCTTGCCGGCGGCCTGATCTTCGCCGTCCTGGCGGCCTGGTGGGCCTGCCGCGCCGAATGAGCGCCGGCTGCCCGACAATGTCCACCCTGCCGACTTCCCGCGTTCCCATGTCGCACAACGCGCGCCACGCGCTGATCGCCGGCGGCGTCCTGCTGCTGCACGTCGCCGCGCTGTGGGCCCTGCAAACGGGGCTGCTGCGGCGTGCCGCCGAGGTGGTGGTGCCGGTGGAGCTGCTCGGTGCCCTCCTCACCCCGCCTGAAGTGCCCGCGCCCCCGGCGCCGCAGCCCAAGGCACCGGAACCCGTGGTGCAGCAGCGCGTGGTGCGCAAGCC
>DASWUI010000519.1:0-4190 GCA_036401715.1 Ramlibacter sp.
GAAGATCGACGACGCCTTCCGCGAGATCAAGCGCATGTTCGATCCGCTGAACCTGCTGTCGCCGCAGCGGATCATCGATCCGCCGCGCATGGACGACACGCGGCTGATGCGCTTCCCGCCTTCGTACAGGGTGATCCCGCTGCAGCCCGCGCTGGACTGGAGTGCCTGGGACGTGCAGAACGACCCCGCCACCGAGCAGACCACCGCGCCGGGCACCGGCGGCGACCCGGCCAGGGGTTTCGCGAAGGCGGTGGAGATGTGCAACAACAACGGGCACTGCCGCAAGTTCGACGCCGGCACCATGTGCCCCAGCTACCGCGTCACGCGCGACGAGCAGCACCTCACGCGCGGCCGCGCCAACACGCTGCGCCTGGCCGTCAGCGGCCAGCTCGGGCCGGACGGCCTGGTGAGCGATGCGGTGCGCGAGGCGCTCGACCTCTGCGTCAGCTGCAAGGGCTGCAAGCGCGACTGCCCCACCGGCGTGGACATGGCGCGCATGAAGATCGAGTTCCGCCATGCCGAAGGCAGGAAGAGCGGCTGGTCGCTCAAGGACCGGCTGATCGCCGGCCTGCCGGACTATGCCGCCACCGCCAGCCGCTTCGCCGGCGTGCTGAACCTGCGCAACAGGAGCGGGGTGCTGGCGGCGCTGGGCGAGCGCATCCTGGGCTTCTCGGCCAGGCGCTCGCTGCCCGAATGGCAAAGCCGCCATTTCTTCAACAGCGGCGTGACCGGCGCGACGCGCGAGGAAGTGCTCGCCGCGGCCAAACCGGTCGTGCTGTTCGTCGACACCTTCAACGGCTTCTTCGAATCGGCGAATGCCAAGGCCGCCTTCGACGTGCTGCAGGCGGCCGGCTACACGGTGCACATCGCCGCCAAGAACACCCCGGACGGCAAGCACCTGTGCTGCGGGCGGACCTACCTGTCCAGCGGCATGGTGGACGAGGCGCGCGCCAAGGCGACCGAACTGCTGGACGCGCTGCATCCGCTGGCCGCCAGGGGCATCGCCATCGTCGGGCTGGAGCCTTCCTGCCTGCTGTCCATGCGCGACGAGATGACCACCATGGGCTTCGGCGAGCGTTCGCAGCTGCTGGCGAAGCAGTCGCTGCTGCTGGAGGAGTTCCTGGCGCGCGAAGCGGCCGCCGGCCGGCTGGACGCGCTGAAGCAGAAGCTCAAGCCGCTGGGCAAGCCGGTGCTGGTGCACGGCCACTGCCACCAGAAAGCTTTTGGCGCCGTGTCACCGGTGCTGGATGTGCTCAAGCTGATCCCCGGGGCGCAGCCGCAGCTGATCGAGTCCAGCTGCTGCGGCATGGCGGGCAGCTTCGGCTACGAGGCGAAGCACCACGCCGTGTCCATGCAGATGGCCGAGCTGAGCCTGCTGCCCGCGGTGCGATCGGCGCCGGATGCGATCGTGGTGGCGGACGGCACGAGCTGCCGGCACCAGATCCACGACGGCGCGCAGCGCGAAGCGCTGCACGCGGCGGTGGTGCTGGCGATGTCATTGCGGGCTTGAGCCGCAATCCATGCGTTCGGGGCGCCAAGCGCCCGTTCCTCGCCTGCAAGCCTTGGATCCCCGCCTTCGCGGGGATGACGAAGTCCCCGCCGGGATGACGAAGTCCCCGCCGTTGGCGAAGTCCCCGCCGGGTTGGCGAAGTCCCCGCCGGGATGACGAAATCCCCGCCGGGTTGGCGAAGTCCCCGCCGGGTTGGCGAAGTCCCCGCCGGGATGACGAACTCCTCCTCCGCGGGCGAACCGCCCCCGTCGTTCCCGCGCAGGCGGGAACCCAAGGCGTTGAAAGAGCGCGTGGCGCGTCCCCGCCGCAGGCGCGCTCCTGGCGCCGCAGCGCTTGCGCGCCAAGGCACAATGGCCGCGTGACGCCGCCGCCCTGCACCATCCGCGCCGCCCTGCCCTCCGACGAAGCCGCCTGGCGCCAGCTGTGGCGGGCCTACTGCGACTTCTATCGCGTCCAGTTGCCCGAAGAGGTCACCAGCCGCACCTGGACCCGCATCCTCGACCCGGATTCGCAGGTGATGTGCATCGTCGCCGAGGTGGATGGGCAGGTCTACGGCTTCGCCAACTGCGTCGTGCACGAGAACACGTGGGAGACCCAGCTGGTCTGCTACCTCGAGGACCTGTTCGTCACCCCGGCCGCGCGCGGCCACGGGCTGGGCACCGCGCTGCTGGAGTGGCTGCGCAACGCCATGCGCGCCGAGGGCTGGGCGCGCCTGTACTGGATGACGAAGGCCGACAACGCCCCGGCGCGCCGCCTGTACGACCGCTTCAGCCAGGCGGACGGCTTCGTGCGCTACGTGATCCGCCAAAGATGAGCCCTGGCGGCACTGCCCGTCCGCTGCGATTCCGGCTGTTCCTGCTGGCCGCGAGCGGGCTGCTGCCGCTGGCCATCGTCGCCGGCGTCGTGCTCGCCTACCTCACGGGCGAGCGCCAGCGCGACGCCCAGCAGACCGCGCTGGCCGTGTCGCGCGCGCTGGCCACCGCGGTCGATGCCGAACTGCGCGCGACCGTCAGCGTGCTGCAGAGCATGAGCCTGGCCGACGACCTGAATCCGCAGGGGCTGGCCGCGTTCCACGCACTCGCCGGCCGCATCGCCGTCGCCTCGGGCTGGCGCGCGGTGGTGCTGGCCGACGCGCGGGGGCAGGTGCTGTTCAGCTCCGCCCAGCCCTTGGGCGCGGCGCCGGCCACGCCGGTGGACCCCGAGAGCATGCAGCGCGTGCTGACGACGCGCGAACCGGTGGTCGGCAAGGTCGCCACCGGCCCCCGCAGCACCGGCCCCGCGTTCGCGGTGCGCATCCCGGTGCTGCGCCAGGGCGAACTGCACTACGTGCTGTCCGCCGTCATTCCGACCGAGCACGTCCTGGCGGTGCTGCTGCGGCAGTACGTGCCCTCGACGTCCGTCGTGGTGGTGCTGGACCAGGACCTGGTGCGGGTGGCCCGCTCCCGCCCCCATCCCATGCAGCGGCCCGCGCCCTCGCTGCAGGCGCTGCTGCAAGCCGGCGGCGCCGAGGGCACGGGCACCACCGTCACGCTGGAAGGCATGCGCAGCCACACGGGCTTCAGCCGCCTGCAGAACTGGGGCTGGGTGGTCGCCACCGGCATCTCCGCGGAAGACGCGGACACCGGCCTGTTCGGCGTGCTCGGCGCGGTGGGCGCCGGCCTGCTCGCCTCGCTGGCGCTGGCCGCCTTCGTCGCCTGGTATTTCTCGCGCGACGTGATCGAGCCGATCGAGGCGCTCAAGGCGGCCGCGGCGGCGCTCGGCCGCGGCGAGCCGGTGAAGCTGCGGCCGCTCGACATCGCGGAGCTGCAGGAAGTCGGCAAGGCGCTGCAGACCGCGTCGGCCGAGCGGGACCGCGCCGCGCAGGAGCGGCGTGCCGCCGAGGCCGAGCGCGAGACCCTGCTCGCCCGCGCCACCGAAGCCTTGCGCCGCGCCGAGGAGGCCGGCCGCAGCAAGGACGAATTCCTGGCGATGCTGGGGCACGAGCTGCGCAACCCGCTGGCGCCCATGGCCACGGCGCTGCACCTCATGGCGCGCAAGGGCGACCCCGGCACCCGCGGCGAGCGCGAAGTGATGGAACGCCAGGTCGCGCACATGAAGCGCCTGGTGGACGACCTGCTGGACGTCTCCCGCATCACCGGCAAGCGGCTGGAGATGCGCATGCAGCCGCTGCGCGTGGCCGACCTGGTGCGCCACGCCGGCCAGGCGGTGCAGCCGGTGCTGGGCCTGCGCCGGCTGGAAGTGGACATCGAGGACAACGCCCGCAAGCTGTGGGTCCCGGGCGACGAGGTGCGCCTGGGCCAGGTCCTCAACAACCTGCTGGGCAACGCCATCAAGTTCACCGGCCCCGAAGGCACCATCCGTCTGCGCCTGTGCCGCACGCCCGACGGCCAGGCGCAGATCGAGGTGTCCGACAACGGCTTCGGCATGCCGCCGGAGGTGCTGGAACACGTGTTCGACCTGTTCTACCAGGCACCGCAGGGCACCGACCGCTCGCGCGGCGGGCTCGGGCTGGGCCTGGCGATCGTGCGCAGCCTGGTGGAGATGCACGGCGGCACCGTGCGCGCCGAAAGCGGCGGCGAGGGCCGCGGCAGCGCCTTCACGCTCACGCTGCCCACCATCGCGCCGCCCGCCGCCACCGCCCCCGCGGCCGAGCCGGCCCCTGCCGGCGACGGCAGGGGCC
>DASWUI010000520.1:0-5093 GCA_036401715.1 Ramlibacter sp.
TCCGCCCTGGCAGCCCTGGCGCACCGTGACAGCGAGGAAGCCGCGTCCTTGGCGAAGCAGGCGGTGCAGCGCAACCCGCGCTACCTGCCTGCCTGGCGCACGCTGCTCGTGGCCCAGGTGGAAGGCGAGCGGCTGGGTGAGGCGCGGGGCACGCAGCAGCAGCTGATGAAGCGGCAGCCTGCCTTCACCGTGCGTGCATTCACGACGGCGGTTCCGATGGGTGACGAAATGCAGGCGCGGTTCGCCCGCGCCCTGGCGCGCGCGGGCACGCCGGAGGCGTGAGGCGGCCTACCAGCGAGCTGGCAGCTTCTTCTTGAGCGTGATGCGCTTGATGCCGAGCTCGACGTAGCCGCCCTTTTCCAGGTCTTTCAGCAGGCGGCTGACCATCTCGCGCGAGGCGCCCACGCGGCTGGCGATCTGCTGGTGCGTGATCTGCGTGAGCTGCACCGGTGCCTGCATGCTGGCCGGGCCCTGCTCGCCCTCCAGGGTGTGGATCACGCGGCCGTACACGTCCAGCAGCGCCATCTGGCGGGCCGTCTCCGTGGCCGAGCGCGCGCGCCGGATGACCTGCGTGACGAGGTGCATGGCAAACGCGGGCTCCTGCGCGAGGTGCTGCTGCACGACGGCGCGCGACACGAGCGAGCAGAGGGAGGGTTCGAGCGTCATCACGGAGGCGGAGCGGGGGCCGCCGTCCAGGGACATCTCGCCGAAGTAGTCGCCCGACTGGATGGTGCCGTAGGTGATCTCGCGGCCGTTCTCGTCGGTGGCGTAGACCTTCACCTGCCCTTGCAGGAGCACGAACAGGGAATCGCCCGGCTCGCCTTCGTTGAGCACGATGGTGTTCTTGCGGTAGCTGCGCAGGATGCCCTTGGCCGCGAGCCGCGCGACCGCCGGCTCGAGCTGGGCGATCAAGCGGTCCTGCTCGACGGCCGTGCGGGACACGTTCATGGCGTCCTTCCCCCTTGCGGAAAACTCTAGCATGGCAATTCTCCGACCCCAAGAGGGTTGCTAATGCACGGGATCCTGCAGGTGGGCGGCGCCGATGGGCGGCAGCACCGCCACCTGGCCGACCAGGGCGCGCACCCCGTTCGAATGCGTCTTGGTGCACATGCTGCGCACGTGGCTGCGCACGGTGGACACCGCCACGTTCAACTGGCGCGCGACCTCCGGCGCCGAGTAGCCCTGGCACAGGATGCCGAGAACCTGCTCCTCCGACGGCGTGAGGCCGTGGGCGCGGGCGAAGAAGCACAGCATGAGGGGATCGCACACGGAAGCGCGGGAGAAGAGCAGGGCCACGGGAGGCGAGAGGTGGCTGCGGTCCGGGCGCAGGGGAACGACCGCGATGCTCAGGCGCTTGCGCGTGGGGGAGCGCAGCGCGATCAGGCTGCGGCGGCCCGTTTCTGCCTTGGCGAGGGCCTGGACCAGGATTTTCGACTGCGCGGCGTCGGTGGTGTGCAGGTGCCCCTCGTGCACGGACAGGATCTGCCGCAGCGCGAGTTCGTGCCGGGCGGCGTGGTTCGCATGCAGCAACTGCCCCTTGACGGAAGCGAGCAGCACGCCGTATGCAAGCTCATCCATGACGAGGGACAACCCGTGGCCGGGGCCCTCGAGCATGCTGGCGACGAAAGCGGCACTGCGCGCGGCATCCACGGCTGCATCCATGTGTTTCCCCCTCAGGCAAGATTGCGCTCAAGCTTAGGAAGCAGGGCATGGCGGCAGGTAGCCATTCTCAGGCGCGAATCCAGTGAAGCATTCACCTTGACGCGCGCTTCAGCTGCCCTCCAGGAGGTTCAGGAAGCCCTTGCGAACCTCGGGATGGAACGCCAGGGCGACATGCGCCTGCCCCGCGACGAAGCGGTTTTCGGCCTGCGGCAGCGTGGCGACGGAAGCGGGGAACACCACGTTGTCGCAGTTCGAATACCAGCAGGTCGTCGGCGGCAGCGGCCGCCGCCGCTCGTCCAGCGCGAGCTGCCGCACCCACTGGCAGTCCAGCTGCATCTGGCGGCCGTTGGCTTTGCGGCTGAAGCGCGCGAGCCAGGTTCCCCGGTGTGGGGAGCCTATGGTCACCAGGTGGGCGACGTGCTGCCCGGCGCCGGCCATGCGCCACCACGCCCGCGCCGCCAGGCCGCCCATGCTGTGGCAGACCAGCACCGGCGGGCGGCCGGTCAGCCGCGCCACGCGCGCGACGGCCTCGTCGATGATGGCGGCGTAGTCGGCGATGGAGCCGTACACGGGCTCGAGGTTCACCGCGACGCAGGCATGCCCGCGGTCGCGCAGTTCGCGCAGCCAGGCGTTCCAGAATCCCCGGTTGCACATGAAGCCGTGCACGAGCACGACACCGGTGCGGCCGGCGCAGGCGGGATCGACGTGGTCCGGCACTTCGCGCCAGCGGAAGGGCTGGCGCCAGTAGAAGGTGCGAAACAGGTGGCGGGTCTCGGAAAACCACGCGGCGAGCAGCTGCCCGGCCGAGGGACGCGGCGCCGCGTCCCGGCGATTCACCCGGGACACGATCAGGAATTCGATGGCCAGTACGGCGGGCGCGACGAACATGACCAGGGCGGCACCGGCCAGCGCCTGCCCCGGAGAGTCAGGCCAACGCCAGGCAAGCCACGAGAGCGCCAGGGCCAGCTGGGCGAGACATGCGACCTGCAGCAGTCGCGCGAGGCTGGAGCGGCTCGGCATCGGCGCGCAGTATCCCATGCGTGCCGGCGCCCGCCGCGGCGGGGCGGCTAGACTTGGCGCAGACGCATGAACACCGCGCAGACCATCCGGGAAGCGGTCGCCGAAGTCGAGCGACTGCGTGAAGAGAGCCGCCTGAGGCCGGATATCGGCGAGGCCGTCGTGCGGCTGAAGCGCTTCCAGGCCCGGCGCTTCGCCGGCACCTACGCGGACCTGCTGGCGTCGGCGGGCTACTCGGCCGCGGCGCGGTTCTTCCTGGAGGAGCTGTACAGCGAACGAGACTACGGCGACCGCGACGCGCAGTTCGCGCGCATCGCGGGGGCGGTGGAGAAGCTGTTCCCGCGCGACGTGGCGGACACGGCCGCGACGCTCGCCCGGCTGCACGCGCTGACCGAATCGCTGGATCACGGCATGGCCCGGATCGAGCCGCTCGACGGCCATGACGACGTGGCCGGCTATGTGCGCGCCTGGAAGGCCATCGGCAGGCGCGAAGACCGGCAGCGGCAGCTGGAGACCGTGGTGTTCGTGGGCGTGGAGATGACGCGGCTGACGCGGCTGCCGGGCCTGCGCATGATGCTCAAGATGATGCGGGGTCCGGCGTCGGCGGCGGGCATGAGCTCGCTGCAGCGCTTCCTGGAAGCTGGCTTCGACACCTTCGCGGGCGTGGCCAAGCAGAAGGGCGGGGCCGAGCGCTTCCTCGACATCATCCGCGAGCGCGAACAGCACCTCGTGGACCTCCTGTTCGACGCCGACGCTGTCGCTTGCGAGACGCAGCTGCGCGCGATCCTAGGACAAGCCCGCTGACGCCGCGTCGCCCGGCTGCCCACAATCACGCGCGAAGGAGCGTTGAATGGAGCAGAAGCCCTGGTTGAGGAGCTACCCCGAAGGGGTGCCGCACGAAATCCACCCGGAACAGTACACCTCGCTGACGCAACTGCTGGAGGAGTCCTTCCGCAAGCATGCGGCGCGCCCGTTCTCCGTCTGCATGGAACGGTGGATGACCTACCGCCAGCTGGACGAGCTCTCGAAAGCGCTCGGCGCCTGGCTGCAGGCGCGCGGGCTGGAGCCCGGGGCAAGGGTGGCGATCATGCTGCCGAACATCCCCCAGTTCGCGGTCGCGATGGCAGCGGTGCTGCGGGCGGGCTACACCTGCGTGAACGTCAATCCGCTGTACACCGCACGCGAGCTCGAGCACCAGCTGAAGGACTCGGGCGCCACGGCGATCATCATCCTGGAGAACTTCTGCCACACCCTGGAAGAAGCCATCGGCCACACCGAGGTGCGGCACGTCGTCGTCACGGCGATGGGTGACCTGCTGGGCGGCGTGTACGGTCCCTGGATCACCTTCGCGGTTCGGCACGTCGCCAAGATGGTTCCCGCGTACAAGCTTTCGCTGCGTGAGGGCCGCACCGTGACCCCGTTCAACCAGGTGATCGCCGAGGGCGCGCGCCTGAACCTGCGGCCGACCGGGCAGGACCTGGATTCGGTCGCCTTCCTGCAGTACACGGGGGGAACCACCGGGCTGTCGAAGGGTGCGGTGCTGACGCACCGCAACGTGGTTGCCGCGATCCTGCAGGCAGAAGCGTGGTTCACGCCGGCGCTGGGCCGCGTAGGCGACGTGAGCCGCACCAACGGAATCGCCGCCCTGCCCCTGTACCACATCTTCGCGCTCACCCTGTGCCTGCTCGCGATCCGCTGGGGGGCGCACATGACGCTGATTCCCAATCCGCGCGACATCGGCAAGTTCGTCGAGGTGCTCAGGAAGCGGCCGTTCCACATGCTTCCGGCGGTGAACACGCTGTTCAATGCGCTGCTGCAGCACCCGCAGTTCCGCTCGGTGGACTTCTCGCAGCTGTGCGTTTCGCAGGCGGGCGGCATGGCCGCTTCCGAGGGCACGGCACGCGTGTGGCGCCAGGTCACGGGCTCGGTCATGGTCGAAGGCTGGGGCATGAGCGAGACCTGCGCCATCGGCACCAACAATCCGCTCACGGCGCGCGAATTTTCCGGGACCATCGGCCTGCCCTTGCCCAGCATCGACATCGCGATCAAGGACGACGACGGCCGGTCCCTGCCGCCGGGAGAGAGCGGCGAGATCTGCATCAAGGGCCCGAACGTCACGCCCGGCTACTATCGGCAGCCCGAGGAGAACGCCAAGGCGTTCACTCCAGACGGCTACCTGCGCACCGGTGACGTCGGCGTGATGGACGCGCGGGGCTACACGCGCATCGTCGACCGCAAGAAGGACATGATCCTGGTGAGCGGCTTCAACGTCTACCCGAACGAACTGGAGAACGTTATTTCGCTCTGCCCGGGTGTGGTGGAGTGCGCCGCGGTCGGCGTGCCCGACGAGAAGCAGGGCGAAGCGATCAAGGTGTTCGTCGTGAAGAACGATCCCACCCTGACCGAGGAAGGCG
>DASWUI010000521.1:0-2700 GCA_036401715.1 Ramlibacter sp.
GCCGTCGTCCCGGCGCGCGCGGCCTCCGCGCTGCCGCCCTCGGGCACGGCCGCCCCGGTGCGCACGCCATGAGCGCCGCCCCCCTTCCCGGCTCGCCCTTCTTCCAGTACCGCGGCGACGAACTGTTCGTCGAGGACGTCCGGCTTGCCGACCTCGCGCGCGAGCACGGCACGCCGCTGTTCGTCTACTCCCGCGCGGCGATGCTCTCGGCGCTGGCGGCCTACCAGCGCGGCTTCACCGGCCGCAAGGCGAAGATCTTCTACGCGCTGAAGGCGAACTCCTCGCTGGCGATCCTGCAGGTGTTCGCGCGCGCGGGCTGCGGCTTCGACATCGTGTCGGGCGGCGAGCTCGAGCGCGTGCTGGCCGCCGGCGCGCAAGGCGCGGACATCATCTTCTCCGGCGTCGGCAAGACGCGCGCCGAGATGCGCCGCGCGCTGGAGGCCGGCATCCACTGCTTCAACGTGGAGAGCGAGCCCGAGCTCGAGGTGCTCAGCGAAGTCGCCGCCGGCATGGGCCTGCGCGCGCCGGTGAGCCTGCGCGTGAACCCGGACGTGAACCCGCTCACGCACCCCTACATCTCCACCGGCCTCAAGGGCAACAAGTTCGGCATCGCGCACAAGGAGGCGCTGCGCGCCTATCGCCGCGCGGCGGCCCTGCCCGGCCTGCGCGTGGTCGGGATCGACTGCCACATCGGTTCGCAGATCACGCAGGTGTCGCCTTACCTGGATGCGCTGGACCGCGTGCTGGACCTGGTCGCCGCGATCGAGGCCGAAGGCATCCCGCTCGCGCACATCGACTTCGGCGGCGGCCTGGGCATCGTCTACAACAGCGAGCAGCCGCCCGCGGCCGACGTGCTGTGGCAGCGCCTGCTGGCGCGGCTGGACGCGCGCGGCTACGGCGACCGGCAGCTGATGATCGAGCCGGGCCGCTCGCTGGTCGGCAACGCCGGCGCCTGCGTGACCGAGGTGCTGTACCTCAAGCCCGGCGAGCAGAAGAACTTCTGCATCATCGACGCCGCGATGAACGACCTGCCGCGCCCGGCCATGTACGAGGCTTTCCACCAGATCGTGCCGCTGAAGCAGGACGCCGGCAAGCCGGTGAGCTATGACGTGGTCGGCCCGGTGTGCGAAAGCGGCGACTGGATCGGCCGCGACCGCAAGCTCTCGGTACAGCCGGGCGGCCTGCTGGCCGTGCTGTCCGCGGGCGCCTACTGCATGAGCATGGCCAGCAACTACAACACGCGCGGTCGCGCGGCGGAAGTGCTGGTGGACGGCGGGCAGGCGCGGCTCATTCGCGAGCGGGAAGGGTTTGCGGACCAGGTGCGCAAGGAGAAGCTGCTGCCTTGAGGGACGTCGCCGATCAGCGCGAGGCGCTGGGGCTGGCCTTCGGGCTCGCGGCCACCCTGCGCGACAGGCGCCAGCCAAGCAGCACCCCGAGAATCGCCGCATACACCGCCACCTCCGCGAAATCGTTCTTGCCCGCCCGCATCCAGAAGAAATGCAGGATGGCGAGGAAGGGAATCGCGTAGGCCAGCCGGTGCAGCGCCTGCCAGCGCTTCGCGCCCATGGCCTTCACCGCGCGGTTGAACGAGGTCGCCGCCAGCGGCGTCAGCAGCAGGAAGGACGCGAAGCCCACCAGGATGAAGGGCCGCTTCGCGACGTCCCTGGCCATCCCGGCGAGCTCGAAGCCCTGGTCGAACCAGGCCCAGGTGAGGAAGTGCAGGAAGGCGTAGAAGTAGGTGAACAGCCCCAGCATGCGGCGAAAGCGCGCCAGCGCGGGCAGCTTCGCCATCACGCGCACGGGCGTCACCGCCAGCGTCAGGCACAGGAAGCGCAGGGTCCAGTCGCCGGTGGCGCGGGTGAGGTACTCCGCCGGATTGGCGCCGAGCCGGTCGGCCAGCGCGCCGTAGAACAGCCAGGCGAAAGGCAGCAGCGCGAGCACGAACACCAGCGGCTTGGCCGCCGGATGCAGCAGCGCCCGCGCCGCCGGCATCAATAGTTCTTCTTGAGGTCCAGCCCCGCGTACAGCTGCCCGACCTGCGCCTCGTAGCCGTTGAACATCAGCGTCTTGCGCTTCTTGGCGAACAGGCCGTCCTCGCCGATGCGCCGCTCCGTGGCCTGGCTCCAGCGCGGGTGGTCCACGTTGGGGTTCACGTTGGAATAGAAGCCGTACTCGTTGGCGGCGGCCTTGTTCCAGGCGGTCTTCGGCATCTGCTCGGTGAAGCGGATCTTCACGATGCTCTTGGCGCTCTTGAAGCCGTACTTCCAGGGCACCACCAGGCGCACCGGCGCGCCGTTCTGGTTGGGAAGCACCTCGCCGTACATGCCGAAGGTCAGGAGCGTCAGCGGGTGCATGGCCTCATCCATGCGCAGGCCCTCGGCGTAGGGCCACTCCAGCACGCGCGAGCCCACGAAAGGCATGGTCTTGGGGTCGGCCAGCGTCAGGAACTCGACGAACTTCGCGTTGCCCATCGGCTCGACCTTCTCGATCAGCTTCGACAGCGGGTACCCGACCCAGGGAATCACCATCGACCAGCCTTCCACGCAGCGCAGGCGGTAGATGCGTTCCTCCTGCGCGGACAGCTTCAGCAGGTCCTCGATCGCGTACTTGCCCGGCTTCTTCACCAGGCCGTCGACCTCCACCGTCCAGGGCCTGGTCTTCAGCGTGTGCGCGTTCTGCGCCGGGTCCGACTTGTCCGTG
>DASWUI010000522.1:0-1826 GCA_036401715.1 Ramlibacter sp.
GGGCGCCGTTTTTCGTGGGGCGTGCGGGTTGTCGCGGTTCGGCGCTCCGCGCGCTCACCACGACCTACAGGGGCAGCGTTGTCCTGGCAGGCTGGCCCGGCGCCTGGCCCCTGCAGGTCGTGGTGAGCCCGGAGGCGAACCGCGACGCAGGAACGGCTACTCCCCCGCCGCCCGCTTCCAGGCCAGCGCCGCCGCCTGCCCGTCCTCGCGCTGCTCCGCCAGTTCGGCGAGCGCCCGCCAGGCATTGCGGTGCAGCCCCGGGTCCTGCAGCCCCAGCGCGGCCTGCGTGAGGAGCTGCTGCGCCTTGCCCCACAGCTGGCGCTTCATGCACGCCATGCCGGCCAGGTACTGCAGCGTCGCGTCGCGCGGGTTCGCCTTCTGCGCCGATTCGATGCGCGCCAGCCAGCCGCCGTCCACCGAGTCCAGGCCCTCCTCCAGCGCGCACACGAGCTTCACGCGCAGCGCATCGCCCAGTTCCGCCTGCGACTCCCACGCCGGCAGCAGCCATTCGCGGGCGATGCGCGCGTCGCCGCGCAAGGTCATCAGGCGCTGCGCCGCATGGATCGCCACCTCCGGCATCAGCTGCTCCGAGGGCTCCAGCGCGTTCCAGGCGCGGTGCAGCTGCGCGACGTCGTATGCGCCATTGAGCAGGTCGATGGCCAGCCCGCGCACGATGCTGCGCGCGGCCACGGGCGAGAAGGCATGGTGCTTGGCCAGCAGGCGCGCGGTCTCCAGCGCCTCCAGCGGCTGGCCCGCCTGGCGGGAGGCCCGCAGGCGCGTGCGCAGCGCCACCGTCCGCCGGCCCGCGCCGACGGGCAGGCCCTTGAGCAGCAGCATGGCCGCCTCCGGGTCGCGGTCTTCCAGCGCCCAGCGGGCGGCGCGCAGCAGCGCGCCGTCGCGGGTCTCCTGCGCATCGCGCGCCGAGGCCTGTTCCAGCGCGCGCTGCAGGTGATCCTCGCGCGCCGCGCGGTCCTGCAGCGCCTGCGCCGATTCCGCCGCCAGGATGTGGGCGATGGCGCGCAGCTGGCTGGCGTTGCCCGGACGGTGGCCCGAGGACGTGAGCGAAGCTTCCTGGTCCAGCACCGCCTCGGCGGCCTTGCGCGCGCGGATGTAGCGGCCGGCCAGCAGGTGCGACAGCGCGTCCAGCAGCGCCGCGTGCATGGCGCGCTCCTTCTGCTGCGTGCGCCAGCGCAGCGCCTGCCGCGGCAGGTCGAACAGCGCCGACAGCGCGCCCGTGGCCGTGTGCACCACCAGGAAGGCGGCCAGCAGCAGGAGCAGCACCAGGTTGAGGGAGAGGTCGATGCGGTACGGCGGCCAGAACAGCGTCACCGTCCCCTGGTTGTTGCCGGCGAACAGCGCCCCCGCGACCGCGATCGCGAACAGCACCAGCAGCCACAGCGCGGCGCGCACGGCTACTTCCCGCCGCCGGCCGCCACCAGCGCGGCCAGCGTCTCGTCGATGCGGGGCAGCTCCGAAGTGCGCACCTGCGCCTGCACCTGCTGCAGCTGCGTCGCCACCGCCTGCGTGCGGCGCGAGCTCGGGTCGAAGTACTTGTGCAGCGCGGAGGTCGCCGCGGCGACGTCGGCACGCGCCGCCTCGTTCTGGCGCGCCAGCAGCGACAGCCGGACGTTCAGCAGCTTGAACTTCATGTTCTCGCGCAGGAAGAAGGCCTGCTCGGGCGTGAGCAGCATCGCTTCCGGCTGGTCGATGCGGTTGACGCGCACCAGGCCGCGTGCCTCCTCCGCCACCGCGTCGCGCCAGCGCTGCCACCACACGCCGGCGGCGGTGGCCGGCGTCTTGCGGGGCGGCTCCACCACCGCGCGGGC
>DASWUI010000523.1:0-1670 GCA_036401715.1 Ramlibacter sp.
GGCGGGCGGCCGCGACATCGTCGGCAAGGCCGTGAAGGAGGCCCTGCCCGAGGTCGACGAGCAGGGCTTCACGGCGCTGCTCGACGGCGTGTACCGCAGCGGCGAGCCCTACATCGGCGCGGGCGCCACGGTGAAGCTGCAGCGCAAGGACGGCGGCGGCACCGAGGACCGCGTCATGGACTTCATCTACCAGCCCATGCGCGACGCCTCGGGCGCCGTGGAGGGCATCTTCGTGCTGGTGGCCGACGTGACCGAACGCGCACGCGCCGAGGCCGCCCTGCGCCTGTCGAACTGGCAGCTCGGGGAGGAGCGCGCCCGGCTCGCGTCCGCCCTGGAAGCGGAGCAGCGCGCCCGCACGGCCCTGCGCCGCCTGACGGACACGCTGGAAGCGGAGGTGACCACCCGGACCTCGCAGCTGACGCGCGCCCTGGCCGCGCAGGCGCAGACCATGGACCGCCTGCGGGCCACCTTCGAGACCAGCCTGGTGTACCAGGGCCTGCTCGATCCGGACGGCACCCTGCGCGATGCCAACGCCACGGCCCTGCGCAGCATAGGCGCGCAGCTGCCGGAGCTGGAAGGCATGCCGTTCTGGGACACGCCCTGGTTCACCGGCACGGCCGACGCCTCCGACAGGATCCGCGCGCTGGTGGCCAGCGCCGCGGCCGGACACGCGGTGCGCGAAGTGATGGAACTGCACCTGGGCGGCTTGACGAAGCGCTTCGATTTTTCCCTGCGGGCGGTGCGCAACGCCGCCGGCGAGATCATCGCGCTCGTGCCCGAGGCGGTCGAGTTGCAGCCGGCGGAGGGGCGCTAGGGGCGTGGATCCCGGGTCGAGCCCGGGATGACAGGTTCGAGGGCCCGGGGTGCTGCGGGTCCCTTACGGCCCTTACGGCCCTTACGGCCCGTACTGCCGTACCCCGTCCCCCCGTACTCCCTGCAGGTCGTGGTGAGCCCGAAGGCGAACCGCGACACCCCGCTACCAGCGTACCCCGCCCGCCCGCAGCAACGCCGCCGTCTCATGCAGCGGCAACCCCATGATCCCCGTGTACGACCCGCTGATGCGCGCGATGTGCTCCGCCGCCCTGCCCTGCACCGCGTACGCGCCCGCCTTCCCCATGGGCTCCCCGCTGGCGACGTACCCACGGACCTGCGCGGCCGACATGGCGGCAAAAGTGACGCGCGAATCGCTCAGCGCCGCCAGCCGCCGGCGCCCCGCCTGCAGGGCCACCGCCGTCAGCACGCGATGCGTGTGGCCGGCGAGCTCGCGCAGCATGCGCGCCGCATCCGCCGCGTCCGCTGGCTTGCCGTAGATGCTCCGTCCGAGCGCCACGGTCGTGTCCGAACAGAGCACCGGCGCCGGCGCGAGGCCGCGGCGCTTCAGCCGCGCCAGCGCCGCATCGAGCTTGAGCGCCGTCACGCGCTGCACGTAGGCCGCTGGCGCCTCGCCCGGCCGCACGTCCTCCAGCGCCTCGCTGTCCTCGCCCTCGTCGGGCAGCAGCAGCTCGTAGCGCACGCCCAGCTGCTCCAGCAGCTGGCGCCGGCGCGGGCTCTGCGAAGCCAGGTAGACGAACTCACTCACGGTGGTAGGGGTGCCCCGCGTTGATGGACCAGGCGCGATAGAGCTGTTCGGCCAGCAGCACGCGGACCATGGCGTGCGGCAGCGTCAGGTC
>DASWUI010000524.1:0-2829 GCA_036401715.1 Ramlibacter sp.
GGACGATGTGATGAACGGCCAGGGCGGCACGGCCGGCGCGACCGCCTCGACCCCGCTGGCCAAGGCCAGGGCGCGCGCCACCGGCGTGATCGGCCAGCTCAAGCGGCTGCTGCGCGACAAGGTGGGCGGCGGCGACGAGTCCCAGGACGGCGGCACGCGCACGCCGCCCTCGCCGTCGCTGGTGGCGGCGGTGACGCACCACGCCACGCAGGTCCAGACCCAGGTGCAGACCCGGGTGAACGACGCGATGACGGTCGGCGACGTCGTCATCTTCGACGACGATGCCGTGGAGCAGGTGGCGCTGGACCTGCGGCACCGCTCGCAGGAACTCAAGCAGAAGGCCGGCACCACCAGCGAGAAGGCCACGATCGAGATCGTGGCGCTGATGTTCCAGAGCATCCTGGCCGAAGAACGCATTCCGCCGTCCGTGCGGGTGTGGTTCGCGCGGCTGCAGATGCCGGTGCTGCGGGTGGCGCTGGCGGAGCCCGAGTTCTTCGGCTCGCTGGAGCATCCCGCGCGCCAGCTGATCGACCGCATGGGTTCCTGCGTGCTCGGCTTCGACACCACCTCCATTTCGGGCAGCGCGCTGGAGAACGAGATCCGGCGCGTCGTGCAGGTGATCGAACAGTACCCCGAGACCGGCCGGCGCGTGTTCCAGCTGGTGTACGACGAGTTCCAGCGCTTCCTCTCCCGCTACCTCACCGAGAAGGGGCCGACGCAGAAGCTGGTGAGCGTCGCGCAGCAGGTGGAGCAGAAGGAGACGATGGCGATCCAGTACACCATCGAGCTGCGCAAGATGCTCAGCGACGTGCCGGTGCGCGACGAGATCCGCGAGTTCCTGTTCAAGGTCTGGGCCGAGGTGCTGGCGGTGGCCGCCGTGAAGAACGGGCCGCAGCACGAGGAGACGCTGGCGCTGAAGAAGTCCGCCAGCGACCTGGTGTGGGCCGCCAGCGCGAAGCCGAACCGCCACGACCGCGCCAAGGTGATCCAGGACCTGCCGGACCTGCTGGCGCGGCTGCGCCGCGGCATGTCGCTGCTGGGCCTGAATTCGGCCGACCAGGAGAACCACATCAAGGTGATCGGCGACACGCTGGCCGACGCCTTCCTGTCCAAGACCGAGGCGATCCCGCACGCACGCATCGAGGAGATGACGCGCCGGCTGGCGAACCTGGAGGACTTCGTGTCCGACGACGACGCGGGCGAGCTGCCGCTGGACCAGGAAAGCATCGAGATGATGCTGGGCATCGACGCCTCGATGATCGAGGTGATCAGCGCCGGCGGTTCGCAGCCGAGCGCGGCGATGATGGGCTGGGCCAACGAGCTGCAGCTGGGCAACTGGTTCACGCTGGACCACACCGGCCGCATCGCGCAGGTGCAGTACGCGTGGTGCAGCGAGCGCCGCCAGCTGCACTTGTTCGCCGCCAGCGACGGCTACTGCTACCTGATGCCGCTGCGCCGGCTGGCCTCGTACCTGCAGGCGGGGCTGCTGACGCCCACCGAGGAGGAAGCGCTCACGGTGCGGGCCACGCGCGATGCGCTGGCCAAGCTGGACGCGAATCCGGAGCGGCTGCTGCAGTAGCGCGGAGGGTGTCGCTCAGTGAGCGACCCTCTCCTGCGCGTCGTCGCACAGCTCGTCCAGCACCAGCGCATCCGGCTCGATGCTGAAGCGCCAGTACACCATCAGCACGATGATCTTCAGCGCATCCAGCGGCACCGGGTCGCCGGGCACGGCCATGGCGCGGTCGACCACGATCTCGCGCAGTGCGGCCGGCAGCACGCCGGCGCTTTCGAGGAAGCTGAGGAAGCCCAGGCACTCGGCGCCCAGGTGGTCCTGCTCCGCGATGGAGAAGACGCGCATGCTGCTTTCGCTGGGCTCCGGTGCCCATTCGAGCTGCGAGTCCTCCGGCACGCAGATGTTCTGCGCCGCGGCGTTGAGGCCGTCCAGCCAGACCAGGGCCTGGTGGATCTCCTCGGGTTCGAAGCCATGGGCGCTGAGCTTGCGTTCGAGCTGGTGAGGCTCGGGGCAGGCATCGCCGCGCCAGTAGTTTTCGTAAACGAACACCAGCACTTCAAACATGAGCCCCAATATAGCCCCGGGGGGCAGGGGACCGGCAATCGTTTTTCCGGCGCTGTTGCGGCAGCGCGTCGCTTTGCCGGCAGCTTTACGCGCTGGCCACGCGCTGGAACAGGCCCCCGGGCAGCCGCGCGACGTGGCCGGCGAGCTCGAGTTCCAGCAGCTGCGCCTGCAGCAGCGGCGCCGGGATGCCCGTGCGCGCGATCAGCGCGTCCAGCCCGACCGGGTCATGGCCCATGGCGTCGAGCAGCGTGTTCTCGCCCTCGGGTTCCTCGTCCATCGCCGCCGCCGGCGCCGCCGGCAGCACGAAGCGCAGGTCCTCCAGCACGTCCTGCGCGCTCTCCACCAGCTTGGCGCCCTGGCGCAGCAGCGCATGGCAGCCGCGCGCGTGCGGCGAATGGATGGAGCCGGGGATGGCGAACACTTCCTTGCCCTGTTCGCTGGCCAGGCGGGCGGTGATCAGCGAGCCGGATTGCAGCGCGGCCTCCACCACCAGCGTGCCCTGGCTGAGCGCAGCGATCAGGCGGTTGCGGCGCGGGAAGTTGTGCTGCAGCGGCGGCGTGCCCAGCGGGTACTCGCTGACGATCATCCCCCGTTCGGCGATGCGGTGCGCCAGCTCCAGGTGCCGCTTGGGGTACACCCGGTCCAGGCCGGTGCCCACCACCGCGATGGTGGCCACCGCGTCCGGGGCGGCGCCTTCGAGCGCGCCGTCATGGGCCGCGCCGTCGATGCCCAGCGCCATGCCGGAGACGACC
>DASWUI010000525.1:0-1818 GCA_036401715.1 Ramlibacter sp.
TCGGGGATCGTGTTCGCGATGCTGAAGCCCTTCGGCGAGCGCCAGCGCGCGGACCAGAGCGGTGCCGCCGTCGCGGGCCAGCTGAACCAGGCTTTCGGCGGCATCCAGGACGCGTTCATCGTGATGTTCCCGCCGCCGCCCGTGCAGGGCCTGGGCACCACCGGCGGCTTCAAGCTGCAGCTGGAGGACCGCGCGTCGGTCGGCTACGAGGCCATGGACAAGGCGGTCAAGGCCTTCATGGCCCGGGCCGCGCAGGCGCCGGAGCTGGCGGGGCTCTTCACGAGCTGGCAGGTCAACGTGCCGCAGCTTTATGCCGACATCGACCGCACCCGCGCGCGCCAGCTGGGCGTGGCCGTGACCGACGTGTTCGACACCATGTCGACCTACCTGGGCAGCGTGTACGTCAACGACTTCAACAAGTTCGGCCGGACCTACACCGTGCGGGTGCAGGCCGACGCGCCCTTCCGCGCGCGTCCCGAGGACATCGGCGCGCTCAAGGTGCGTTCCGCTTCCGGCGAGATGATCCCGCTGTCGGCGCTGATGAACGTGCGTTCCAGCTTCGGGCCCGAGCGGGCGCAGCGCTACAACGGCTACCTCACGGCCGACATCAACGGCGGACCCGCGCCCGGCTTCTCCTCCGGCCAGGCGCAGGACGCGGTCACGCGCATCGCCGCGGAGACGCTGCCGGCCGGCATCGGCTACGAGTGGACCGAGCTCACCTACCAGGAGATCCTGGCAGGCAACTCCGCGATGTGGGTGTTCCCGCTGGCCATCCTGCTGGTGTTCCTGGTGCTGGCCGCGCAGTACGAGAGCCTCACGCTGCCGCTGTCCATCATCCTGATCGTGCCGATGGGGCTCCTCGCCGCGATGACGGGCGTGTGGCTGGCCGGCGGCGAGAACAACGTGTTCACGCAGATCGGGTTGATGGTGCTGGTGGGCCTGTCGGCCAAGAACGCCATCCTGATCGTGGAGTTCGCGCGCGAGCTCGAGTTCGCCGGCCGCTCGCCCGTGCAGGCGGCCATCGAGGCGAGCCGGCTGCGCCTGCGCCCGATCCTGATGACGTCGCTGGCCTTCGTGATGGGCGTGCTGCCCCTGGTGCTGGCCACCGGCGCCGGTTCCGAGATGCGGCGGGCGATGGGCGTCGCCGTGTTCAGCGGGATGATCGGCGTGACGGCCTTCGGCCTGTTCCTCACGCCGGTGTTCTACGTGGCGCTGCGCCGCCTGGCCGGCAACCGGCCGCTGCGCCAGCACGGCCAGGTGCCCCACTTCGAGGGCTTCGCCGGCAGCGGGGGCGGTGCCGTGCGTCCCGTGCCCGCGGCGCCCCTGCATTCCCGGGAGTCCTGAGATGAAGAAGACAACGACCCTGCTTCCCCTGGCCCTCGCGCTGCTGCTCGCCGGCTGCGCGACCGCCCTGCCCGAGCTGCCCGCGCAAGCCGAGCCTCCCGCCCGGTTCAGGGAGGACGGCCGCTGGACCACGGCCGTGCCCGCGGAGGCGCAGCCGCGCGGCGCCTGGTGGCAGGCCTTCGCCGACCCGCAGCTCGACGCGCTCGTGCAGCGGGCCACCGAGGGCAACAGCAGCGTGCACGAAGCGGCTGCGCGCGTGGCGCAGGCCCGCGCGCTCGTGCGCTCCGCCAACGCCGACCGCCTGCCGCAGGTGGGGCTGGGTGCGTCGGCCGAGCGCGCCGCCGGTGCGAACACCGTGGGCGGCGCACTGCCCCTTACCCTCTACCAGGCCGGCGTGCAGCTGGCCTACGAGCCCGACCTCTTCGGTCGCGCCGCGGGCCGGCGCGACGCCGCGTCGCTGGACCTGCAGGCGCG
>DASWUI010000526.1:0-6814 GCA_036401715.1 Ramlibacter sp.
GCAGCCGTGCGCGCTCCTCTGCGCGGCACCTCCCGAGCGCCTGCGCCCCCACGCGAGCCACAAGGGCAGCTACGGCGACGTCGCGGTGATCGGCGGCGCGCCGGGCATGGCGGGCGCCGCGCTGCTGGCGGCGCGCGCGGCGCTGCATCGGGGCGCCGGCCGGGTCTTCGTCGGTTTCCTGGACAGCGACGCGCCCGCGCTCGATGCGCAGCAGCCGGACCTGATGGTGCGCCCCTGGGACAGCCTGGACCTGCACGACCTGACCGTCGCCTGTGGCTGCGGCGGCGGAGAGGCCGTGCGGCTGGCGCTGCCCAGGGCGCTGAACGCACGCGCGCTGGTGCTCGACGCCGATGCGCTGAATGCGCTGGCGGCGGATGCGCAGTTGCAGGGCCTTCTTGCCGCGCGCGGCCGGCGCGGAGCGCCCACCGTGCTCACGCCGCATCCGCTTGAGGCGGCGCGGTTGCTGGAGCTGGACACCGCCACCGTGCAGGCGAACCGGCTGAACGCGGCGCGCGAACTCGCCCGCAAGTTCGCCAGCGTCGTGGTGCTGAAGGGGTCGGGGAGCGTGATCGCGGGGCCGGACGGGGCGTTGCGGATCAATCCGACCGGGAATGCGCGGCTGGCGATCGCCGGGACCGGGGATGTGCTGGCGGGGATGGTGGCGGCGCGGCTGGCTTCAGGGGAGGATGCGTTCGAGGCGGCGAGTGCGGCGGTTTACCTGCATGGGCTGGCGGCGGATCGGTGGGCGGAGGGCTTGCCCCTCACCGCGAGCGGCCTGGCCAGCATGTCATTGCGGGCTTGACCCGCAATCCATCGCGGCGCGCCACCATGGATCCCGGGTCAAGCCCGGGATGACATGTCTTCACCCCCGGCCCACGAACGGCATCTTCGTCGCCATCACCGTGTGGAACAGCACGTTCGCCTCCAGCGGCAGGCTGGCCATGTAGAGGATGGACTCGCCGACGATTTTCACGTCCATCAGCGGCTCCACGGCGATCTCGCCGTTGGCCTGCGGCACGCCCTTGGCCATGCGCGCGGCGAGCTCGGTCATCGCGTTGCCGATGTCGATCTGCCCCACCGCGATGTCGTAGCGCCGGCCGTCCAGCGAGGCCGCCTTGGTCAGGCCGCTGACCGCATGCTTGGTCGCCGTGTAGGCGATCGAGTGCGGCCGCGGCGCGTGTGCGGAGATCGAGCCGTTGTTGATGATCCGCCCACCCCGGGGGTTCTGCGCCTTCATCACGCGGAACGCGTTCTGGATGCCGTAGAACATGCCGTTGAGGTTGGTGTCGACCACGCTCTTCCAGTCGGCGACCGCCATGTCTTCCAGCGGCGCGGCCGGCAGCCCGCGCCCGGCATTGTTGAACAGCAGGTCCACGCGGCCGAAGGCCTTCACCGCCGTGTCGAACAGCGCGCGCACCGCGTCGGGATCGGTCATGTCGGTGGGCACCGCGAGCGCCCGCTCGGGCGCCTGCCTGGCCACCTCCTGCAGGGGTTCGGGCCGGCGGCCCGCCACCACCACGCGCCAGCCGGCGCCCAGCAGGGCCTCGGCGGCCGCCCGGCCGATGCCGGTGCCGCCGCCCGTGACGATCGCGACCTGTCCGGCCGCCGCTGCATTCGTTGCCATGGGACTCTCCTCGATCCTGTCGTTAGCGCCGGCTCTTGCGCGCCGTGCGCGTCTTGGCCGCCACCTTCTTGGCCGCGGACTTCACCACGTCCACCGGCGACTTCTTGGTCTTGCCGGCGGCCGCCTTCTTGGCGGCGCGCTTGGTCGAGGCCTTGACCGGCAGCCCTTCGCGTCCGGCGGTGGCGACCCCCTTGTCCTTCATGGCGCGGGCCAGGAATTCCTCGTCCTCGCGCACCAGCCGGAAGTCGATCTTGCGGCCGTCCAGGTCCACGCGGCTGACCTGCACCCGCAGCCGGGTGCCGATGGCGTAGCGGATGCCGGTGCGCTCGCCGCGCAGCTCCTGGCGCGCCTCGTCGAACTTGCAGTACTCGCCGCCCAGCTCGGTGATGTGCACCAGCCCCTCGACGTACATCGCGTCCAGCGTGACGAAGATGCCGAAGCTGGTGGCGGCCGTGACGACGCCGGAGTACTCCTCGCCCAGGTGGTCGCGCATGTACTTGCACTTGAGCCAGGCCTCGACGTCGCGGCTGGCCTCGTCGGCCCGCCGCTCGTTGGCGCTGCAGTGGAAGCCCGCGGCTTCCCAGGCCTGCATCTCGCGCGGCGAGGCCACCACCTTGGCCCTGGGCTTCTGCGAGGGCGGCGCCACGCGCGAGGCGAGCCGGCGCGCCAGCTTCTCGTGCGCCTCGCCGGGCGTCGGCAGCGCCGGCAGCTGGTAGCGCTCCTTGTTGAGGATCGCCTTGATCACGCGGTGCACCAGCAGGCCCGGATAGCGCCGGATCGGGCTGGTGAAGTGCGTGTAGCCCTCGTAGGCCAGTCCGAAGTGGCCGCTGTTGTGCGGCGAGTAGATCGCCTGCTGCATGGAGCGCAGCAGCATGGTGCTGATCTGCTGGGCGTCCGGCCGGTCCTTGGTGGCCAGCGCGATCTTCTGGAACTCGCCCGGCGTCGGCTCGTCCGAGATGGTCATGCCCACGCCCATGGCCTTGAGGTAGCCGCGCAGGATCTCCTTCTTCTCCGGCGTCGGCCCCTCGTGCACCCGGAACAGGCCCGGGTGCTGCGCCTGCTGGATGAAATCGGCGGAGCAGACGTTGGCGGCGAGCATCGCCTCCTCGATCAGCTTGTGCGCGTCGTTGCGCACGCGCGGCACGATCTGCTCGATGCGGCCGTTCTCGTCGCAGATGATCTGCGTCTCCACCGTGTCGAAGTCCACCGCGCCGCGGGCATTGCGCGCCTTGAGCAGCGCGCGGTACACGTCGTGCAGGTTCAGGAAATGCGGCACCAGGTCCTTGCGCCGCGAGGCCTCCGGGCCGCGCGTGTTCGCCAGGATGGCGGCGACCTCGGTGTAGGTCATGCGGGCATGGCTCCACATCACCGCCGGGTAGAACTGGTAGGCGTGGATCTCGCCGGCGGCCGTGATCAGCATGTCGCAGACCATGCACAGGCGCTCCACCTCGGGGTTGAGCGAGCACAGGCCGTTGGACAGTTTCTCCGGCAGCATCGGGATCACCCGGCGCGGGAAATAGACGCTGGTGGCGCGGTCGTAGGCGTCGATGTCCAGGGCGCTGCCGGTCTCCACGTAGTGGCTCACGTCGGCAATCGCCACCAGCAGGCGCCAGCCCTTGCCGCGGCCGACCTTGGCCGGCTCGCAATAGACGGCGTCGTCGAAGTCGCGCGCGTCCTCGCCGTCGATGGTCACCAGCGGCACGTCGGTGAGGTCCACACGGCCCCTCTTGTCCTGCTGCCGCACCTTGTCCGGCAGGGAGCGCGCCTGCGCGATGCAGGCGTCGGAGAATTCATGCGGGACGCTGTACTTGCGCACCGCGATCTCGATTTCCATCCCGGGGTCGTCGACCTCGCCCAGCACTTCCTTCACCCGGCCCACGGGCTGGCCGTAGAGGCTCGGCGGCTCGGTCAGTTCGACCACCACCACCTGCCCCGCCTTGGCCAGGCCGGTGGCGCCCTTGGGGATCAGCACGTCCTGGCCGTAGCGCTTGTCTTCGGGCGCGACCAGCCAGACGCCGCTCTCGTGCAGCAGCCGGCCGATGATGGGATGCGGCGGCCGCTCGATGATCTCCACCACGCGGCCCTCGGGGCGGCCCCTGCGGTCGCTGCGCACGATGCGCGCGCGCACGCGGTCGCGGTGCAGCACCGCGCGCATTTCGTTGGGGGGCAGGTAGATGTCCGCTTCGCCGTCGTCCCGGACCACGTACCCGTGGCCGTCGCGGTGTCCCTGGATCACGCCCTCGATCTCATCGAGCAGCCCGGCGCCGTTGTTCAGTTCTCTGTTTTTGATATACAATCTTGTTTTTCCTGAAATGCCCAGGTGGCGGAATTGGTAGACGCACTAGTTTCAGGTACTAGCGGGTAACTCCGTGGAGGTTCGAGTCCTCTCCTGGGCACCAAAATCCCCTCGAAAAGCCGGCCTTGCCGGCTTTTTTCTTGGGGACTCGAACGTGTCCGTGGAGGTTCGAGTCCTCTTCTGGGCACCAACTCTCGACACGAGTGGAATGATAAGGCCGGCGCAAGCCGGCTTTGTTGTTTCTGTACCCGTCCGTCATCCCCGCGCAGGCGGGGATCCAGGGCGTTGCGGCGCGCAGCGCCTTCCTGCCCGGGAGCTTTGGGTTCCCGCCTGCGCGGGAATGACGAACCGACGCGCCTGTCAGATGGGCTCCGCGACCAGGTCGTGGCCGTCCGTTGAAACGATGCGCGCCTGCGTGAACTCGCCCACCGCCAGCCGCTTGCTCAGCTTCTGCGGCGGCAGCAGCCGGACCGTCCCGTCGATCTCGGGCGCATCCGCATAGGTGCGGCCCACGCCGCCCTTCCTGCCGAGCGCCGGTGCCGAGTCCACCAGCACCTGCATGGTGGCGCCCACCCGCCGCTGCAGGCGGGCCGCCGAGACCTCCTCGGCCACGGCCATGAAGCGGGCGCGGCGCTCCTCGCGCACTTCCTGAGGCAGCATGCCGGGAATGTCGTTCGCGGCCGCGCCCTCCACCGGGCTGTAGGCAAAGCAGCCGGCGCGATCGATCTGCGCCTCCCGCATGAAGTCCAGCAGGTGCTGGAACTCCTCCTCGGTCTCGCCGGGGAAGCCGGCGATGAAGGTGCTGCGGATCACGAGTTCCGGACACAGTTCGCGCCAGCGCGCGATCCGCTCCAGGTTCTTCTCGCCGCTGGCCGGGCGCTTCATCCGGCGCAGCACGTCCGGATGGCTGTGCTGGAAGGGCACATCGAGGTAAGGCAGGACCAGGCCCTGCGCCATCAGCGGAATCACTTCGTCCACATGTGGGTACGGGTAGACGTAATGCAAGCGCACCCAGGCGCCGTGCGGCGCGGCCAGCTCGCCCAGCGCCTGCACCAGTTCCAGCATGCGCGTCTTCACCGGCCGGCCTTCGTGGAAGCCCATGCGGTACTTCACGTCCACGCCATAGGCCGAGGTGTCCTGGCTCACGACCAGCAGCTCCTTCACGCCCCCTTCGAACAGCGCCTTCGCCTCCTTCAGCACGTCCCCGATGGGCCGGCTGACGAGGTCGCCGCGCAGGGAGGGGATGATGCAGAAGGTGCAGCGGTGGTTGCACCCCTCGCTGATCTTCAGGTACGCGTAGTGCCTGGGCGTCAGCTTGATGCCGGCCGCGGGCACCAGGTCCACGAAGGGGTCGTGCGGCCTGGGCAGGTGCGCATGCACCGCGTCCATCACCTCCTGCGTGGCGTGCGGGCCGGTGACGGCCAGCACCGAGGGATGGACCTGCGACACCATGTTGCCGCCCGCCTCGCCCTTGCGGGCGCCCAGGCAGCCGGTCACGATCACCTTGCCGTTGGCGGCCAGCGCCTCGCCGATGGTGTCCAGGCTTTCCTTGACGGCATCGTCGATGAAGCCGCAGGTGTTGACGATCACCAGGTCGGCGCCCTCGAAGGTCTTGGAGGTGGCGTAGCCCTCGGCGCTGAGCTGCGTGAGGATCAGTTCGGAATCGGTCAGCGCCTTGGGGCAGCCGAGGCTGACGAAGCCCACCCTGGGGGTGGTCGTCGGGGTGTCGGGGACGGCGGTCTCGCTCATCCCCGTATTGTCCCTGTTATGGAAAGTCCTATTTCTTGAGCCCGAATGCGCCGAACATCTGCTCGGTGTTCTTCTGCATCTGTTCCTGCATCTTCTCGAACATCGCCTTGGACTGTTCCGCGTAGCTGCCCATGACGCCCTGCATGGGGTTCTGCACGCTCATGAACTGCGTCCACATCTCGGGCGTGAAGTTCTTCGTCTGCTCCGCCATCTGGCTCTGCAGGTCGGTGAAGGCCTGCACGTTCTTCTCGAGGTAGTTGCCCATGAAGCCCTGCATGGCATGCCCGTAGAAGCGGATGATGTTGGCCAGCGCCGCCTCGGTGAACATCGGCGCCCCGCCCGCCTCTTCCTCCAGGATGATCTGCAGCAGGATGCTGCGCGTCAGGTCCTCGTTGGTCTTGGCGTCCCGCACCACGAAGGGCTGGGCGTCCAGCACCAGCTGCTTCACCTCGGCCAGCGTGATGTACGTCGAGGTCTCGGTGTCGTAGAGCCGCCGGTTCGGGTACTTCTTGATCACGCGCTGCACGGGCTTGCCGGCGGCCGCGCTGGCCTTCTTGGTGGTCACGAACGGGGCTCCTCTGGGCGGGCTCGAGCCCGCACTGTTGCGTTGCAGCAGATTCTAGGGAGGGGAGGTGCGGCCGGTCCGGGGAAGAACCCTTACGGTGCAGCGGGCAAGGAAACTGGTAGGCGCGATTGGACTCGAACCAACGACCCCCACCATGTCAAGGTGGTGCTCTAACCAGCTGAGCTACGCGCCTGTCGTTGAAGCCCACGAGTATAGCGCACAAAAACCGGCGACGATTCCGTGAACCATGCCATGACAGCCGCGCGGGCGGGGCCAAGTCTCAGCGCCGCCGCGCCGACCGCACGCCGGAGACTTCCCGCACCACGGACAGCACCTTCCCGAGCTTCTGCGAATCCGCGATCTCCACGGTGAACGTCATCCAGGCCGTGCCCTTGACCGACTGCGTCTGCACGCCGATCACGTTCATCTTCTCCTTGGCGAACACCTCGGAGATGTCGCGCAGCAGGCCCTGCCGGTCCGCCGCCTCGATGGCCACGTCCACCGGGTAGACGGCGGCCTGCTCGCCCTTGGCGCGGCCCCACTCCACCTCGATGACGCGCTCGGGGCTGCGGGCGGCGAT
>DASWUI010000527.1:0-4963 GCA_036401715.1 Ramlibacter sp.
GTCGGGCCGCAGCGCGTCGGCGTGGCGCGCCGGGGGGCGGCCGGCGGCCAGCGCCGTCACCGGGTCCTGCGGGTCATAGCCCGCCATCACGTCCAGCATCACGGCGGCATCGCGCACCGTGCGCGTGATCGGCCCGGCCTCGTCCTGCGTCAGGCTGTTGGGCATGATGCCCGCGCGGCTCACGAGCCCGCGCGTGGGGCGCACGCCCACCAGGCAGCACGCGGATGCCGGCGAGCGGATCGACTGCCCGGTGTCGCTGCCGGTGCCCGCCAGCGCGAAGTCCGCCGCGATCGCCGCGCCGGTGCCGCCACTGGAGCCACCGGCGCTGCGCGTGAGGTCGTAGGGGTTGCGCACCTGCCCGCCCAGGCTGCTGACGGACACCCCGCCGCGCGCGAACTCCTGCAGGTTCGCCTTGCCCAGGATCAGGGCGCCCGCCTCGCGCAGGCGCCGCACCACGAACGCGTCGCGCGCCGGCCGCGACTCGCGCATGGCGACACTGCCGCCGGTGGTGGGCATGTCATGCGTGTCGAAGTTGTCCTTGAGGATCACCGGGATGCCGTGCAGCGCGCCGGTGCGGCCGGCGCGCCGCAACGCATCGAGGCGCTGCGCCTCCTCCAGGGCGCGCGGGTTGACCGTGAGCAGCGAATGCAGCGCCGGCCCCTGCCGGTCGTAGGCCGCGATGCGCGCGAGGTAGTGGCTCACCAGCTCGGTGGTGCTGAGCGCGCCCGCGCGGCAGGCGGCGTGCACGCCGGCGATCGTTGCTTCTTCCATCGATCCCATTATGGAGAGCCGCGGTCCGGTGCCATCCGCGCCCGCGCCTGCCCAGCTCATCGACGGGCCCCGGCATTGGGTTGTCCCTAGCACGCCGGCGCCGGGCGCAGGCGTAGATTCGGCCGCAGTCGCACTTTTTCACCAAGCGACGCCAAGGAGACCCCAGCATGACCTGTCCGACCCGCCGCTCGCTGATCGCGGGCGCCTTCGCCGCGCTCGCGTTCGCCGCCACTGCCTTGCCCGCCGCCGCGCAGAACTACCCGTCGCGGCCGATCACGCTGATCGTGCCGTGGGGCGCGGGCGGCGGCACCGATGCCACGGCGCGCATCCTGGGCAGCCTGATGGAAAAGGAACTGGGGCAGCCGGTCAACGTGGTCAACCGCACCGGCGGCAGCGGCGTCGTGGGCCATGCGGCCATCGCCTCCGCCCCGCCCGATGGCTACACCATCGGCCTGGCGACGGTGGAGATCGGGATGATGCACTGGCAGGGCCTGACGGAGCTCACCGGTGCCTCGTACACGCCCATCGGCCTGGTCAACGCCGACCCTGCCGGCATCCAGGTGCGCGCCGACGCTCCGTACAAGACCGTGCAGGACCTGCTGGCGGCCATCAAGGCGAATCCCGGCAAGTTCAAGGCTTCCGGCACCGGCCAGGGCGGCATCTGGCACCTGGCGCTGGCCGGCCTGCTGCGCGACCAGAAGATCGATCCCGCCTCCGTGGCCTGGGTGCCGAGCAACGGCGCCGCGCCCGGCCTGCAGGACATGGTGGCCGGCGGCATCGAGATCGCGCCGGTCTCGCTGCCGGAGGCGCGCTCGCTGATCGACGCCGGCAAGGTCAAGAGCCTGGCGATCATGAACGACAAGCCGGCGGCCCTGTACCCCAACGTGCCGACGCTCAAGGCCGCGCTGGGCAGCAACTGGACGATGGCGGCCTGGCGCGGCATCGTCGCGCCCAAGGGCATCCCGAACGACGTGCGCGACAAGCTCGCCGCGGTGGTGCAGAAGGTCGCCAACAGCAAGGAATACCAGGACTTCATGGCCAGCCGCGGCTTCGGCGTGGTCTATGCGGGCCCCGCGGAGTTCGGCAAGTTCATGGCGAAATCGGACGCCGAGCTGGGCGCGACGATGAAGGCGGTGGGGATCGCGAAGTAACACCGCGCGTCATCCCCGCGATGGCGGGAACCCAAGGCATCCTGGACACCGCGGATGCGGAAGCCTTGGCTTCCCGCCTTCGCGGGAATGACGAATCCTTCCGCCTGCGCGGGAGTGAGCAAACCGGGCGCCTCCCCGTACACGACAAGGAACGATGAAACTCAATGACGCGGTCTTCGGGCTGCTGCTGACGATCCTCGGGGCGGCCGTGCTGGTCGCCATCCGGGGCTATCCCAACATTCCCGGCCAGCCGGTCGGGCCCGCCCTCTTCCCCGGCCTCATCGCCGCCGGCCTGTGCGTCTGCGGCGTGCTGCTGATCGCCAAGGGCCTGCGCCACCGCGGCGGCCAGCCCTGGCTGGCCTGGGACGCCTGGGTGCGCTCGCCGCGCCACGTGCTGGCGCTGCTCGTGCTGCTCGGCTCGGTGATGTTCTACATCGCCGCGGCCGACGTGCTCGGTTTCCTGCCGACCGCCTTCATCATCCTCATGGTGGTGTTCCTCGTCCTGCGCGTGCGCCCCGCCGTCGCCGTGCCGGTCGCGCTGGTGGCCACGCTGCTGGTGCACACCGGCTTCTACAAGCTGCTGAAGGTGCCGCTGCCCTGGGGCCTGCTGACGGGGGTGAGCTGGTGACGAGCGCCGCCGTCCTGCAGGCGTTCGCGATGGTGTTCGAGCCGGCCACGCTGCTGGCCATCGTGCTGGCCGCGCTGTTCGGCCTGTTCGTCGGCGCCATCCCGGGGCTCACCGCCACCATGGCGACGGCGCTGCTGGTACCCGTCACCTTCTTCATGCCCCCGATCCCGGCGATCGCCACGATGGTGACCGCGACGGCGATGGCGATCTTCTCCGGCGACGTGCCGGGCTGCCTGCTGCGCATTCCGGGCACGCCGGCGTCGGCCGCGTACACCGACGAAGCCTATGCGATGACGCGCAAGGGCGAGGCCGAGGCCGCGCTGGGCGCCGGGCTGGTGTTCTCCGCCGTCGGCGGCCTGTTCGGCACGATCGTGCTGATCCTCGCGGCACCGGCGCTCGCGGAGTTCGCGCTGAACTTCAGCTCCTTCGAGTACTTCTGGCTGGTGCTGCTGGGGCTGACCTGCGCGATCTTCATCACCAGCGACGCGCCGCTCAAGGGCCTGGTCACGCTGCTGCTGGGCCTGCTGGTCGCCTGCGTGGGCCTGGGCAACCCTGCGGGCCACCCGCGCTTCACCTTCGGCAACGCGGAACTCACCGGCGGCATCGGCATGATCCCGATGATGATCGGGATGTTCGCGATCTCGGAGCTGATCCGCTACGTGGTGGACACCAGCCCACCGCCCGAGCTGGTGGTGGAGAAGGTCGGCAACGTGATGAAGGGCCAGTGGGCGCTGGCAAAGAAGTACCCGGTGCAGATCCTGCGCGGCAGCACGCTGGGCACCGCCGTCGGGGCGCTGCCCGGCGCAGGGGCCGACATCGCTGCCTGGATGTCCTATGCCATGAGCAAGAAGTTCTCCAAGGAGCCGCACAAGTTCGGCACCGGGCACGTGGAGGGCATCGTCGAATCGGGTTCGGCCAACAACAGCGCGCTGGCGGGCGCCTGGATCCCGGCGCTGGTGTTCGGCATCCCCGGCGACTCGATCACGGCGATCGTGATCGGCGTGCTCTACATGAAGAACATGAACCCGGGGCCGACGCTGTTCACCACCAATCCGCAGAACATCTACGCGGTGTTCCTTCTGTTCATCCTGGCCAACCTGATCATGATCCCGCTGGGCATCCTGTGCATCAAGGTGGCGCGGCGCATCCTGAAGGTGCCGCGCAACATCCTGATGCCGCTGATCCTGCTGTTCTGCATCGTCGGCACCTTCGCGATCAACAACTCCATGTTCAACGTGGGCGTGATGCTGGTGGCCGGCATCGCCGCCTACCTGCTGGAGGCCAACCGCTTCCCGATCGCGCCGGCGATCCTGGGGGTGGTGCTGGGCGGCATGCTGGAGGAGAACTTCATCACCTCCATGATCAAGTCCAACGGCAACCTGGGCGCGTTCTTCTCGCGGCCGATCGCCCTGGTGCTGGCGGTGATCACGATCCTGGTGTGGGTGATGCCGTGGGTGTTGCGGGTGATGAAGACGCGCAGGGCGGTGGTGCCGGCGTAGTTGGCGGGGCGGTGTCGCGGTTCGGCTTCGCCCTCACCACGACCTACAGGACTACAGGACACCACGGGCGTGCACGGACACCACGACGTGCACGGGGCATGTCATTGCGGGCCGGACCCGCAATCCATGCGCGCGCGTCACATCGCCGCGGGCAGCGCCACCTTCAGCTTCTCCGCCCACGGCGCCAGCGCCTCCATGATCCCCGGATGCAGCACCACGCCCTCCGCGCGCTGCTGCCGCATCAGGGCATCGCCCTTCTCCCCCGGCAGGCGCACCGGCCGGCCCGCCTGCGCGGGACGCGAGGCATGGCACTGGCGCGCGATCTCGTCCATCTGCCGCACGAAGTCCGCGCTGCCGCCGAAGGCGGCGGGATCGATGACCTGCAGGTACACCGTCGCGCCCCAGCCCTGCTTCGGGTCGGCGCGGCCGAAGCCCGCCAGGCCGCCGGTCAGCGCCTCCACCATGAGCGACAGGCCGAAGCCCTTGTGCCCCGAATCCAGCCCGCCCAGCGGCAGGATGGTCCCCTTGGGCTCGGCGAACAGCACCGAAGGATCGTCGGTGGGACGGCCGTGGCCGTCGATCACCCACGGCGCCGGCAGCTTGCCGCCTTCCTGGTGCAGCCGGCCCGTGAGGCCGTTGGGGGTCGCCGAGGTGGAGATGTCGGTGACGATGGGCGCGCCGCTGGTGGGGATGCCGGCGGAGATCGGGTTGGGCGTGAACACGGGGTCGAGGCCGCCGAAAGGCGCGACGCTGGCGGAGTTCGCGTCCGACGAAGCCAGGATCATCATCAGCCCCTGGTCCGTCGCGCGCCGGTGGAAGGCCGCGAGGCAGGCGATGTGGTGGCTCTGCCGGATGACCACGGTCCCGGTGCCGCAGGCCTTGGCCTTGGCGGTGGCCGCCTTCATGGCCTGCAG
>DASWUI010000528.1:0-8999 GCA_036401715.1 Ramlibacter sp.
CGAAGCGCAGCGCCAGCAGCAGGCCGTACTGGCCGTCGAGCGCCGCGATCGCCGCATTGCAGGCGGCGGCGAGCAGGCAGCAGGCGAGGAAGACGCGGGTGGGTCGGAAGCGGTCGGCCAGCATCAGCAGGGCGAACACCAGCGTGCCGGCCACGAAACCGAGCTGCACCGAGGAGGTGAGGGAGGCCAGCGCATCGGGCGGCAGGGCCCAGGACCGTTGCAGGTCGGGCAGCACCGCGTTCACGGCGAACCACAGCGACGTGCCCGCGAATTGCGAAAGCACGATCACCGGCAGGATGCGGCGCGGAACGGCGGGCATCGGCGCAGCATACCCGCGCCGCAGCCGCGCTAGCGGAAGCGCGCGTGGCGCCGCTCGCGTTCCGCGTCCACGGCCGCGGCGATGTCGCTGTCGTTCAGGCGGATCGAGCGCAGCGCCAGCGAGGCGAGCAGCAGCCCCGCTTCCAGGATCTCGGGCACGGCGGCGGTCGCGCCCGCGGCGCGCAGGTCCACCGCATGCTGCTCGTCGCGGCAGCGGGCGTAGATGCGCAGCTGCGGATACTCCTGGCGCGCCGCCAGCACGACGTGGCGCGCCAGGTCGGGCTCGTCCATGGTGACCACCAGGCTGGCGGCGTGTTCCAGCGCGAGCTTGTGCAGCAGCTCGGGCCGCGCGGCGTTGCCCAGGTACACCGGCATGCCCTGCGCCCGCAGCGCGGCGACGCGCTCCACGTCCTGGTCGATGCCCACGTAAGGGACGCGCTGCTGCTCGAACAGCCGGCCGAGGAGTTCGCCCACGCGGCCGAAACCCACGACCACCACCTGGCCGGCGAGCTGCCCGGAAGCGCCGTGCGGCGCGAGCTCCGAAGCCAGGTCGCCGCGGGCGTCGAGCCAGCGACCGATGCGCTCCCCCGCGCGCGCCAGCACGGGCGTGAGCACCAGGCTCAGGCTCACCACCAGCAGCATGAACTGGCCGATGCGCTCCTCCAGCAGGGCGCTGCCCATCGCCGCGCCCACCACCACGAAGGCGAACTCGCCCCCCTGTCCGAGCAGCAGTCCGCCTTCCACCGCGCTGCCCCAGGACAGGCCGCGGAAGCGGAAGAGCGCGGTGACCAGTACCGCCTTGATCGCGAACAGCCCCAGCACCGACGCCAGCAGCCACAGCGGGTCGCGCGCCAGCTCGCGCAGGTCGATGCCCATGCCCACCGTCATGAAGAACAGGCCCATCAGCAGGCCCTTGAAGGGCTCGATGGTGACTTCCACTTCGTGCTTGTACTCGGTCTCGGCGAGCAGCAGTCCCGCCAGGAAGGCGCCCAGCGCCATCGACAGCCCCGCCGCCGCGGTGGCGCCCGCGATCCCGAGGGTGACCAGCAGGGTGAGCGCCACGAACACCTCCGACTGGCGCCGGCGCGCCAGCGTGCGGAACAGCGGCGCCACCGCGTGGCGTCCCGCCAGCAGGATGAACGCGATCACGGCGGCCGACAGCGCGGCCGTGACGCCCAGCTGCGTGAGCAGCCCCTGCCCCGCATTGCGCCCCAGCAGGTCGACGATGATCAGCAGCGGCACGACCGCGAAGTCCTGCAGCACCAGCACGGAGAAGGAGGCCTGCCCGACCGGCGTGGACAGCGCCCGCTTCTGCGCCAGCAGCTGCATCACCACGGCGGTGGACGACAGCGACAGCACCAGTCCCAGCACCACCGACACGTCCAGCCGGTTGCCGAAGGCATAGGCGAGCGCGCCGATCGCGAAGGCGCTCAACAGCACCTGCGCGCTGCCGATGCCCAGCACCCAGCCGCGCATGGCCCACACGCGCGGCAGCGACATCTCCAGCCCGATCAGGAACATCAGGAACACGACGCCCAGCTCGCCGAGCGCGTGCACGCCCTGCTCGCGCGGGAAGCTGACCCACTGCAGCAGCGGCCACTGCTGCGCGAAGCTGCCGGCGCCGAAGGGGCCCAGCAGCGCCCCCATCGCGAGGAAGGCGATGACCTGGTTGATCCGGAAGCGCTGCAGCAGCGGGATCAGGATGCCGGCGAGCGCCAGGAACAGGAGCGTTTCGCGCAGGAAGGGCAGGGGTGCCGCGTGGTCCATGGGTGGCAAAAAAAAGCCCGGCGATGCCGGGCTCGGGAGTCGCAGCCGGAAGCTTAGCGCTTTGCCAGGCGCGACACTCCGCCGAAGCTGCCCACCCACAGGGTGCCGTCGGTGCTCGTGTCCATGGAGAAGACCGTGTTGGAGAACAGGCCTTCGTTGGTGGTCAGCGGCGTCTCGAACTTGCCGTCCTTCATGCGCGCCATGCCGGCATTGGTGCCCACCCACATCTCGCCGGCCGGCGTGCGATGCAGCATGAAGACGTGGTTGCCGGGCAGCCCGTCCCTGGTGGTGTAGTTGGTGAACTTCGTGCCGTCGAAGTGGGCCAGGCCGCCGCCCCAGGTGCCCACCCACACGGAGCCGTCCGGGTCGGCGTTGATGGCGACGATGTAGTTCGGGTTGTAGGCGGTGTCTATGCCCTGCAGCCCCATCTCCTGCTTCTGCCGCGCGTGGTGGCTGGAGACCTTGGACGGGTCGTTCTTGAACGCCAGGTTGTCCTTCACCACTTCATAGGGCGCGCCCTGGCCCTTGGCGTGGTTCCAGTTGTCCCACTTGCCGGCGACGTAGCGCGCCAGGCCGCCCTCGGTGGCCAGCCACACGGTGCCGTCCTTGCCCTCGGCCAGGCCGTACACCCAGTCGTTGGGCAGGCCGCCCTTGGTGGACGCCACGGTGTGCAGCTCCCAGGCCTTCTTGTCCCTGAGGTTGCCGCCCTTGATCCGGTTGACGCCCGACCAGGTGGCGATCCAGACGTCGCCGTTCTTCGTCTTGATCACGTCGTAGACGAACGCGTCGCCCAGGCCTTCGGGGATGTTGAAGGTCTCCATCTTGCCGGTGGCCTCGTCCATCAGGGACAGGCCGCCGCCGTAGGTGCCGATGGCCACCTTGCCGTCGAGGCGGCTCACGTGGAACACGCCGTTGGACAGCAGGCCCGCGCGCGTGTCGAACAGCTTGTAGTCGTCGGTCTTGGTGTCGTAGCGGATCACGCCGCCGGAGGTGCCCACCCAGACGATGTTGCCCTCGGTGAAGATGTCCTTCACGTTGCGCTGGCCCACGCGGAAGTGCACGAACTTGGCGGCCGGGTCGGTCTTCACCTTGCCTTCGGTGGCGGGGGCGCCGCCTTCGGCCACCGGCGGGTGCCCGGCGGGGGCCTGGATGTTGCCGGCCTGCGCGAGCTGCGTGCCCGTGCCCTGCGCGCCCATGGCGGCGGCGACCGAGCCGGCCGGGCCGGCGGCCGGCGCGCTGCCCGCGCCCTTGCCCAGCGTGTAGGCGCCGGCGATCACGCCGCCCATGGCGATGACCAGCACGGCGATCGATTTGTGTCCGAACTGCATTTGCGTTCTCCTCTCTGTTGGGTCGGTGGGCCGCGTCAGCGCCCGATGCGGGTGACGCCCTTGCGGGTGGCGACCCAGACTTCGCCCGTCGGCGCGACGGCCAGGGCATAGACGTTCTCTTCCAGCAGGCCTTCCCTCTTGCCGAAGTTCTGGAAGCGCTTGCCGTCCCAGCGCGAGACGCCTCGGTTCGTGCCGAACCAGTAGGCGCCGTCCTTGCCCTGGGTGATGGAATAGACGATGTTGCCGGCCAGGCCGTCCTTGGTGGACAGGTTGGTCCACTGCTTGCCGTCGAATTTCGCGACGCCGCCGCCCCAGGTGCCCGCCCACACGTGGTCCTGCGGGTCGACGTGGATCGCGAAGGTGTAGTTGGGGTTGTAGGTGGCCTTGCCCTCGTTCATGGTGGCCAGGTCGTGGCGCGAGCGCGTGCCCAGGCCGGTGTTGGTGCTGAAGGCGAGCTGGTCGGAGTTGGGCGCGCCCAGCCCGTCCTTGTGCGTCCAGCTTTTCCAGGTCTTGCCGTCGAACATCGACACGCCGCCTTCGGTGCCGAACCACACGCGGTCCTTCGCGTCCACGCCCAGGCCGTACACCCACTCGTTGATCAGCTCGCGCACGTAGGTCGTGAACTTGCCGGTCCTGGGGTCGACCTTGTTGGCGCCGGCCCAGGTGCCGATCCACAGCGTGCCGTCCTTCTGGCTGGCGAAGCAGTACACCCAGTAGTCGGCCAGGCCGTGCATCGGGAAGAAGGTCTTCCACTGGCCGTCCTTGTAGCGCGAGACGCCGCCGGCATTGGTGCCGAACCACTTGTTGTCCTGGTGGTCCACGCCCACCGCGAACACGTATTCGTTGGCCAGGCCTTCCTTGCGGGTGAAGGTGTTCACCGGCTTGACCGTCTTGAGGTCCACCTCGTGCACGCCCGAGGAGGTGCCCACCCACATCACGTTGCGCTTGGGCTCCACCTTCAGCGCGCGCACGTACACGCCTTCGCCCACTTCGAAGGAATCGAGCACGCGCCAGCTGCCGGGAGCCGGGCGCGCGGGTTGTTGGGCCAGGGCGGCGGAGGCGCCCGCGGCCAGCACGAAGCTCAGGGCGGCGCGGCGGGAAATGCTTGTTCTCGTCATCAGCTCAGGGTCCTCAGGAAGGCCACCACGTCCAGGATCTCCCGGTCACGCAGCACGCCGAAGTAGCCGGGCATGACGCCCTTGCCGTTGCGGATCACCGTCAGAAGCTGCATGTCCGGCTTCATCAGGGATTCGAGGCGGCGGAAATCGGGGGTTCCGGGCAGCACCGGCGAGCCGTTGGCTCCGTGGCAGGCCGCGCAGTGCGTTGCATAGAGCGTGCCGCCCTTGTTGATGTCCGCCGCCGCCGCGCTTCCCCCGGCGAGCGCCAGCAGCGCCGCCAGCAGCATTCCCGTTCGCGGGAAAGCGGCGGGGCGCGCAGCCAGTTTCGGGATCACTTGGCGCCCTCGGCGACCGTCTTCTTCGCCTGCGCGGCGGCCTTGTCCTCGTACGACTTGGCCAGCACGGGGTCCTTGGGCAGGCCCAGGGTGCCGGTGCGGTAGGCGCGCGCCAGCATGTCGAGGGCGGGGCCGTAGTTCTTCTGCTCCGCCTTGCGATACAGCTCCAGCGCCTTGGCCGGGTCCTTGGCGACGCCGGCGCCGTCCGCATAGGCGCGCCCGAGGCCGACTTCCCCGGCCGGATCGCCCTTGGCGGCGGCTTTCTTGTAGAACTCGACGGCTTCGGCTTCATCGCCGGCCAGCCGCAGCATGTCGCCCAGGCGAGCCTGCGCCGGCGGGTAGTCCTGGCTGGCCGCGCGGCGCAGCAGCGTCATGGTGGTGGGCAGGTCGTGGGCGAGGTAGGACGCTTCCGCCTGCTGCAGGTCCTCGGTGGGGCCGGCAAGCGCCGCCGTCGCGGCGAACAGCGCACCCATCCACAGGGTGCACCGGACGAAGAGGGTGGGGCGAGAGGTGTTCATGCACCCCCAGGTGCAAAAACCGGACCAGTCCGCCTGACGCAGGTCAGGCCGCCCCGCCCGTGGACGCCTATTCGGGCGCGTTGCCCGCCTGCGCCTGCTCGTGCTCCTCGAGCTTGCGGTACAGGCTGGACAGGCCGATGCCCAGGCGCTGCGCCGCCTGCCGGCGGTCGCCGCCGCAGTCCTCGATGGCGCGCACGATCAGGCCGTGCTCGAAGTCGCGGACCTGCTCGCGCAACAGCCCGCGCCCGGTGGCCGCGGGGGCGGCCGCGCCGGCCGGCGTGGACGGCGTGATGTTGGGCGGCAGGTCGGCCAGGGTGATGCGGCCGTCCTCGGCCAGGATGGTGGCGCGCTGCAGCACGTTCTCCAGCTCGCGCACGTTGCCCGGCCAGTCGTAGCTCACCAGCAGTTCCTCGGCCTCCGGGTCCAGCGTGAGCCGGCCCTGCACGCCGAAGCGCTCGCCGCCGCGCGCCAGCAGGTAGCGGATCAGCGCGGGGATGTCCTCGCGCCGCTCTCGCAGCGCCGGCACCGTCACGTGGAAGCCGCTGATGCGGAAGAACAGGTCCTCGCGGAACTTGCCGTCCGCGACCATCTGCTTCAAGTCGCGGTTGGTCGCCGCGATGATGCGCACGTTGATCTTGCGCACCTGCTCGCTGCCCAGCGGCCGGATCTCGCGCGCTTCCAGCACGTGCAGCAGCTTGACCTGCAGCTCCAGCGGCAGCTCGCCGATCTCGTCGAGGAAGATGGTGCCGCGGTCGGCTTCCAGGAACAGGCCCTTGCGCGCGCGGTCGGCGCCGGTGAAGGCGCCGCGGGTGTGGCCGAAGAACTCGCTTTCCAGCAGGTTCTCGGGAATCGCGCCGCAGTTGACCGGGATGAAGGGCGCGCTGGCGCGCTGGCTCTGCTGGTGGATCGAGCGCGCGATCACGCCCTTGCCGGTGCCGCTCTCGCCGGTGATGAGCACCGTGCTGTCGGTGGGCGCCACCTTGGCGACCAGCCGGTCGAGCTGCTTCATCGCCGCCGACACGGAGGGGCAGCGGTCGTCGCTGCGTCCCACCACCAGCTTGCGCAGTGCCTCGTTCTCGCCGCGCAGGCCGCGCAGGTCGGCGATCTGCGCCAGCCGCTGCAGCAGTTCCTCGGAGCGCAGCGGCTTGATCATGTAGTCGGTGGCGCCCGCCTTCATCGCCTCCACCGCGGTGTCCACCGAGGAGAACGCGGTCATCATGATGAAGGTGGTGTCCACGCCGGCGGTGCGCGCCTCGCGCACGACCTCGATGCCGGTGAGGTCCGGCATGTTGATGTCGCACAGCGCGACTTCGACGTCGCCCTTGGCCAGGCGCATCAGGCCTTCGCGGCCGCTGCCGGCCGTTTCCACCGCGTGGCCGGCGCGCGTCAGCGTGGCGGCGAGAATCTGGCGGATCGCGGGTTCGTCGTCGATGACCAGAATCTGCAGCGAGGAGCTCATGGGCCTAGTTTAGCGGCTCGCTCCGCTCCAGAGGGAGCCACACGCAGGCGCGGGTGCCGCCGCCGGGAAGGGGCGTCAGGGCGATGCGGCCGCCGTGCGCCTGCACCACCGACTGGCACAGCGGCAGGCCGAGCCCGGTGCCGCGCCCGGCCGGCTTGGTGGTGAACAGCGGCTCGAACGCCCGGGCCCTCACTTCCGGGCTCATCCCGCAGCCGTTGTCGTCCACGGCCAGCTCGACACCGCCGTCGGCCTGCCGGGTGGCGATGTGGATGCGGCCGGTGCGCGGCGGCAGGGAAGAGGTCGCGTCCGCCGCGTTGATGACCAGGTTGCTGAGCATCTGCACCAGGCGGTCGGCGTAGCCCATCACGGCCGGCAGCTGCGGGTCGAGCGCGGTCGTGACCTTCACGTCCTCCAGCCGCGGCTCGTAGCGCAGCAGGCCGAGCGTCTGGGTGACGATCTCGTTGGCGCTCGCCAGCTGCCACTGGGCCACCGGGGCGGCGGCCAGCCCGGAGATCTCGCGGGTGATGGCGATCAGGCGCGCGGTTTCCTGCAGGATGGGCCGCACGTCGCTGCCGTCCTCTTCGGCCGGCACGGGCGCCGGGGAGGCCGTGCGCGTCTCGAGGATGGCGCGGGCATAGCCGTCGATGGCGGCGATCGGGTTGCCGATCTCGCGGATCACCCCCGCCGCCATGGAGCCGATGGTGGCCAGCTTCTCCTGGTGCATCACGTGGCGGCGCTCCACCGCCAGCTCCTGCTCGCGCTTGCCCAGTGCCAGCGCCATGTCGTTCACCGCCTGCGACAGCTCGCCCAGCTCGTCGCTGCGCTGCAGGGGCGTGCCCGGGCTGCGGTCGCCCTCGACGATGGCGAGCGCGCGCGCGCGCACCGCCCCGATGTCGCTCGCCAGCCGCGAGAAGAACAGCAGCGCCAGCGCGCCGATGGAGGTGATGCCCAGCCAGGCGAGCGACGCGATGGTGACGGTGCTGCCGTCGATGTAGTGGCGGGTGGTGGCCAGCTGGCGCTCGCGCTGCTGCCAGGCGTCGCGCAGCTGCAGGTCCAGCTCTTCCAGCTTTGCGGCATCGGCGCCGCCGCGCGCGGCCTGCAGCCTTTGCTGCTGCAACGCGCCGTAGCGGGCGTGCGCCTCCTCCAGGCCCTGCAGGTGGCCCTGCACGGCGCCGCGGAACAGCAGGGCGGAGGCGACCATCACCGTCGCCAGCACGAGCAGCCCGAGGATCGCCAGCACGCCGATGGCGCGCAGCGAGATCCGGCGTTTCGCGGGCGCCGCGGGCTGCGCGGCGGCCAGCTTGCCGAGCGGGGCGGCGGCGTCCATGTCAGGCCTTGAAGCTGTCCAGCAGTTCGGTGCGCACGGAGGGGGCGTCCCAGTCGCGCGCGCCGATCCAGGCGGCGATCACCCCGCCCTGCGGATCGACCAGGAAGGTCTGCGGCAGCGCGTCGAGCTGCAGCTCCTTGACCACCGGCAGCCTGGGCGCGAGCACCGCGCCCGGCAGGCGGGCGGCGTAGCGCGCCAGGTATTCGCGCACCGCGAACAGGTCGTCCTCCAGCGCGATCGCGCTCACCGCGACGCCGCGCGGCGCGAGGTCGGTGGCCAGCCGCTCCAGCGCCGGCAGTTCGGCGCGGCAGGGCGGGCACCACAGCGCCCACATGTTGATCACCTGCGGGCGGCCGGTGGCACCGGTGAGCACCTTCTGTGCTCCCGTGAACTCGCGCACCTGCAACTCGGGCAGCTTCGGGCGTGGCCGCGCCGACGGCGCCGGGCCGCAGCCTGCCAGGAGGGCAGCAGCGGCCGCGGCGAGGGCGGCGCGTCGTTTCACTTCACGACCTCGCTGAGCACCAGCTTCAGGTCGCGCGCGCCCACCTTCACCGGGCCCAGCGAGCCGGTGATGTCGCCGGGCTTCGGCGTCGCGTCGCCGGTCTTCGAGATGCGGGCGACCAGCATCACGTCCGAGTGCAGCGACAGCTTCGCCTGCGGCGCCATCGCCAGCGAATCGTCCAGCCTGAAGCGCACCGGCAGCTTGCCGGCGTCCTCGCGCAGGATCGCCAGCGGCATGCGGCTGCCGTCGGCCGGGCGGGCATAGATGAACAGCACGGAGCCGGGGGCGATGCTGCCCTTGACCGCGTCGGCGATGGACACGCTGCCT
>DASWUI010000529.1:0-1968 GCA_036401715.1 Ramlibacter sp.
CGGGTGGACGTGGGCATAGGCACCGCCGTGCCCGGCGACGGCGTCACCAGCCGCAGCCAGGTGCCAGCCGGCCACAAGATCGCCGCGCGCCCCATAAAGGCGGGCGAGGCGATCCTGAAGTACAACGTGTGCATCGGCTTCGCGGCCGTGGACATCGCGCCGGGTACCTACGTGCACTCGCACAACGTCAGCTTCCGGGAGTTCGATCGCGACTACGCCCATGGCAAGGAGTACGTGGCGACGCCCGTGCTGCCCGAGGCGGAGCAGGCGAAGTTCATGGGCTACGTGCGCTCCGACGGCCAGGTGGGCACCCGCAACTACATCGGCATCCTGTCCACGGTGAACTGCTCGGCGACGGTGGTGCACAAGGTGGCAGAGTGGTTCACCGAGGAGCGGCTGAAGGAGTTTCCCAACGTCGACGGGGTGGTGGGCCTGTCCCACGGCCTCGGCTGCGGCATGGAGATGAGCGGCGAGCCGATGGACCTGCTGCGGCGGACCATCGGTGGCTACGCGAAGCACCCGAATTTCGCGGCGGTGCTGATCATCGGCCTCGGCTGCGAGCGCAACCAGCTCTCGGGCCTGATGGCGCAGGAGAAGCTGGACGTGAACTCGCGCCTGCAGACCTTCGTCATGCAGGAAAGCGGCGGCACCCGCAAGACCATCGAGGCGGCGGTGGAAGCCGTGAAGAAGATGCTGCCCAAGGCCAACGACGTGGTGCGCGTGCCGGTGTCGGCCAGGCACCTGAAGGTCGGCCTGCAGTGCGGCGGCTCCGACGGCTTCTCGTCGATCACGGCCAACCCGGCGCTCGGCGCGGCGATGGACATCCTGGTGCGCCACGGCGGCACCGCCATCCTGTCGGAGACGCCCGAGATCTACGGCGTGGAACACACGCTGACGCGCCGGGCAGTGAGCCGGGCGGTGGGCGAGAAGCTGATCGAGCGCATCAAGTGGTGGAAGGAGGAATACTCCCCCGGCCGCGACGTGCAGATCAACGGCGCCGTGAGCCCGGGCAACAACATGGGCGGCCTGGCCAACATCTTCGAGAAGTCGCTGGGCTCCTCGATGAAGGGCGGCACCACCGGCCTGATGGAGGTCTACCGCTACGCCGAGCCGGTGCGGCAGAACGGCTTCGTCTTCATGGACACGCCGGGCTTCGACCCGTGCTCCGCCACCGGCCAGATCGCCGGCGGCGCCAACATGATCATGTTCACCACGGGCCGGGGCTCCATGTTCGGCGCCAAGCCGGTGCCCTCGATCAAGCTGGCGACCAACACGCCCATGTACAGCCGCCTGACGGAAGACATGGACTACAACTGCGGCGAGATCCTGGACGGCACCAAGACCATGCCGGAGACGGCGCGGGAGATCTTCGAGCTGATGCTGAAGATCGCCTCGGGCGAGCGCAGCAAGAGCGAACTGCTCGGGCTGGGCGACCACGAGTTCGTGCCGTGGAACATCGGGGTGGTCAGTTGAGGCCCCGTACGGGGAAACCGCCCATCGCCGCACACGCCCGCCCATCGGAGACCCCACGGAAAGGCCCTGCTGTTTCGCTGATTGAATCCTAGGGGTGGCCCCTAAGCTCTCTGCATCGCCAAGGACGAGGAGAGAGTCGCATGAGAAAAGCCACGATGCTGGGCCTGCTGGCCTTCGCCGCCGGTGCCGCCCAGGCGGGCACCTATTCGGTCCTGCAGGAAAACGACTGCAAGCTGGTCACGCCCGGCCAGCTGCAGGAAGCGATCCACCAGGCCGGCAAGGACACGGGCCTGGACCTGCCCAGGGGCATGGCCCTTCGCGCCGAGCTGCACTGCACGCGCGACGCGAACAGCAAGCGCTTCGTCTACACGATCCGCGCGGCCATCGAAAAGCTGGTGAACGACGGCGAGCAGCAGCGCTGGGCCCAGCTCGCGCACCTCACCGGGTACGGCACCACGGCGACCGCCGCGTCGCTGCTGCGAGAAGTGCGCTTCA
>DASWUI010000530.1:0-1730 GCA_036401715.1 Ramlibacter sp.
CGGCGCGTCTTGCGCCAGCGCCGGCAGCAGGGGCAGGGCCGCGGCGGTCAGCGGCAGGGCCAGCACCCCCACGGCGCTGCTGGCGACCACCACGGGCTGGTCCGCCTCGCCCAGCGCGACGAGCGAAGGCCGGCCCTCGGGCGCGAACTCCGGCACGATGCGGCTCACCGGCCGGCCGGCCGCTTCGAGCAGCTGCAGCGCGCTGCGCAGCCAGGCCCTATCGCAGATCGCCACCCAGGCGGGCTCGCCGGCGCGGCTGGCCGGTTCCACCGCGAGGTGGACCGATTCGGTGTCGTCCAGCAGCTGTTCTTCCAGCAGGCCTTCCAGCGCCGCGCGCAGGCGCGGGGTGCCGGGGGCGACGCCGCGCGGCAGGTCCACGCGGTGCCAGGACAGCGCCTGCACGGGAACGACGGCCACCACCTCCGCGCCGGCACCGCGCGGCAACGGCAGCAGCGCGGCGGGCGCCCTGCCGTGGTCGGCCAGCGTGCTGCCGTCCGGGGTGGCCGCATACGCCCACTCGGTCGCGTTGGTGGCCGGCTCGAGGGGCAGCGAAACGAGGAGGGAACTCATGGACTGCGGCGGATTGTAGGGTGGGGGTGCCCGGCCTCAGCGCGGCACCACCGCCTGGGAGAAACTCTCGAACGCGCCGCGTTCGCGCTGCAGCGTGCGCACGTTCGGGCCCACGCGCTGCAGGACCGATCGCTCCTCGATCACGACCTTGTCCACGCGCAGCCGGCCGCGCACCTCGAAGAACTGCGAGTCCACCGAGCTGGTGGTCAGGTCGAAGGTCGCGCCCGGCACCAGCTTGCCGGCATCGGCGACGCCGCGGAAATGCTGCCGTTCGCGTTCCGCGGCCAGGCGCTTGGCGTCGGCCAGGCTGAGGTTGCGCCCCACGGCGTACAGGACTTCGGCGGCGGCGGTGTTGAGGTTCACCCGCGAGGACGACGAAGGCAGCACGGTGACGTAGGGCTCCAGCGCCGCCACCGTGTCCGCCGGGATGCCCAGCCACACGAGCTGCTCGACCCGGTGCGGCGCGAGCGGCGCGCGCGCCGCATTGCGGTTGTCCACGCTGATGTCGGAGGCGAAGCGCAGGTTTTCCGCCAGGGTGTCCAGCTGCGCCTGCGGCAGGCCCAGCACGTCGAACAGGCGCTGGAAGCTCTCCAGCGCCTTGGGCTGCAGCGAGCCGGCCTGCACCAGCGTGCCGAGGTTCAGCCGCGCCTGCAGGTCGCTGATCGCGCCGGAGAGGAACACGTCCTCGGCATCGCCCGTGTCCGCGTTGTTGCCCGGGTCCGCGGCCAGGAAGGTGGACAGGCGCGCCTCCTGCAGCGGCACCGCCCAGGGTTCGGCCAGGTGGTCGGTGCGGTCGGCATTGAAGTCCTCGCGCAGGATCAGGCGCGCCCAGTCCAGCGCGCCGTTGAGGATCCAGGCGGACTGCACGCGCGAGCGCTCCGCGCTTTCCACCTCGACGGCGCGCCACTGCTGCCAGAGTGCGGCCGCGGCGAAGGTGGCGACCATGGCCACCGTGAGCATCGCCGCGAGCAGCGCGGCACCGGTCTGGGCGGGCTGCTTCATGGCGTGAGCGTGGGGCGCATCCAGTCGCGCTGCAGCCGGCCCGAGATCGCGCGGCCGGCCGGCAGCTGCAGCACGAGCCGCACGCCGTCGGGCAGGGTGGCGCCGCGCGCGGCGCCCTGCGCCGTGCCCGTGCTGCTGCCGGCGGCGGTGGACAGCGG
>DASWUI010000531.1:0-4252 GCA_036401715.1 Ramlibacter sp.
AGGTGCGCCAGGACTGCCAGGGCGGAGATCGCGTCGTACAGGTAGCGAAGCGGCTCCAGGGCGATGCCATCCATCGCCTGGGCCGCTGCATGCCGGGCCGCGCGGCCACGGCCCTGCAGCGCCAGCCACTCGGCGTGGAACAGGTGGGCCAGCGAGTGGTTCGGCCGCAGGCTCAGGGCCTGCGCGAAGCGCTCCGCGGCCGCCTCCATGTTGCTCGCGCAATGCAGGCAGGCGTGCCCGTCCAGCGCGAGTCCCAGCGGCCAGGTGGGGTCCGCCTGCACCGCGGCGGCCGCATGGGCGCGCGCGAGCGCCTCGTCCTGGCGCGTCATGCCCGGCAGGGCCTGCTGCACCCGCATCACGTGCAGGTGACCCAGCCACGCGTGCGTCACCGGGTGGCGGCGCCAGCGGTCCAGGAGGTGTTCGAGCATCCCGCGTGCGTTGGCCATGTCGATGGGGGAGAGCCGGTGCAGGAGGCCGAGGGATGCCAGCAGCAGGCTGGAGCCCTCCAGCGAAGGCAGGGGCCGCCCCGCGGCGCACTGCACTTCGTGCTGGATCACAGCGCCGTGCACCGCGGTGACCATGCCGGCGAGCAGGTCGCCGTCCAGCAATCCTCCCGGGTCGGCGGCGGGGTGGAAGCTGTCGGCCCACACGACGTCGCCGCTGCCGGCTTCCGCGAGTTCGGCATGCAGCACGATCGCGCCGGCGTGCGGCCGCGCCCGGCCGGTGAGCACGTAACGCGCGCCGACTTCGCTCGAGACGGTGCGCAGCGTGTCACGCCCGGCGTCCAGCGGCGCGGTGCTCATGCGCGACACCACCTGCAGCACGTCGCTCCTGGCGAGCGCGGTGACAAGTTCGTCGGCCAGCGTTTCGCCGCCGGCGCTGGCCGCGGGCTCCGCCCGCGACGTGAAGGGCAGCACGGCCACGCTGGCCCGCAGTCCCCGGGTATCCGCCGCCTGCGGGGGCAGCGCCGCCGCTTCCGAGGCCTGGCCGATGCGATAGGCGTGCACCGGCTGCTTGACGTGCTTGAGGTGGCAATTGCCCAGGTCTTCCAGGTGCAGCGACAGCGCACCCCCGAGGCGGCCGCGCAGCGCCGCGGAAATGACGACCTCGCCCGGGCCGGCCAGCGAAGCGATGCGCGCCGCCACGTTCACGTCCGTGCCGTAGATGTCGTACTTGTCGGCCAGGAAGTCCGCCACGTGCGCGCCTATGCGCAGGTGGACGTGCTCCTCGCTCGCGAGACCCTGGTTCAGGTCGCGCAGCCAGGCCTGCATGGCGAGCACGGCGCGGATGCAGCCGGTCGCGTCCGAGAATTCCAGCATCAGCCCGTCGCCCAGGCTCTTGTGCAGCCGGCCCGAGTACAGGGTCACGTGCTCCTGCACGAAACTGACGAACTGGTGCCAGCGGGTGACGAATTCATGCTCGCCGAGTTCCATCAGCCGCACCGACTCCACCACGTCGGCCACGGCAATGACCTTGGTGGCGCGCGTGAAGGGCGATGTGCGGGGCGGCAGGCCGGACATGGGATGGGAGCGGGCGCGAGTGCGCGAAGAGTTGTAGCACGTTGTGTGAATCGTTGCCCAGTGCATCCCGCCCAGATGGAGGAGCCGTTCGCGTTTAGTGCCCGTACCCTCTGCCGGAATTACGGGATAACCCTTAAAGTTCGATCCATGGAAGAACCGAAGCAAGATTCCCCGCAGGGCGGGATCGTCCCCATCCGATCCCTGGGCGCGGGTCATCGGCCCCGCATCCTGGCCCACCTGCTCGCGCTCGACGAACAGGACCGCTACCTGCGCTTCGGCTACAGCGCCAACGACGAGCAGATCCGGCGCTACGTGGACCAGCTGGACTTCGACCGCGACGACATCTTCGGCATCTTCAACCGCGGCCTGCAGCTGATCGCGATGGCGCACCTGGCCTTCATCCCGAACGAGCCGGGCACGCCCGCCGGCGCCGAGTTCGGCGTCTCCGTGTTGAAGAAGGCCCGCGGCCGAGGCTACGGAACGCGCCTGTTCGAGCGCGCGGTCATGCACGCGCGCAACGAAGGCGTGGAGCTGATGTTCATCCACGCCCTGTCCGAGAACACCGCGATGATCAAGATCGCCCGCAACGGAGGCGCCACGCTGGAGCGGGCGGGCAGCGAGACCGAGGCCTACCTGCGGCTGCCCCCGGCCACGCTCGACAGCCGCGTGACCGAGCTGGTCGAGGAGCAGGTGGCGCAGGCCGACTACCGGCTCAAGCAGCAGGCGAAGAACTTCCTCAGCTTCCTGGCCGACCTCCAGGAGATCCGCCGCGGGGCGCTCGACGCCCGGACCAAGAGCGGCCGCTAGGGCGCACCCGCCGCCGGGCGGATTGGCCATGGGGCATGGCCAATCCGCTATCCTATGGGTTCCTCCACTCCGCCTCACGGCTGTGTCTGATCCCCACCCTGCGCGCACCGCGCACGAGAAGCAGGACAAGCGCACGTTCCTGCAGAAGGTCGCCGAGTTCATCCACCCCGGGCCCGACTCGACAGCGGAACTGATCGAGACGCTCGCCGACGCGGAAGACAACGACATCATCGGCCCGGAATCGCGGGTCATGCTCGAAGGCGTGATCCGCATGGCGGAGCTCACCGCCGGCGACGTGATGGTCGCGGCGCCGCGCATGGACCTGGTGAACATCGACGCGCCCTACGACGAGATCCTGAACGTCGTCATCGACACGGCGCACTCGCGCTTTCCGGTGTACGAGGGCGACCGCGAGAACATCATCGGCATCCTGATGGCCAAGGACCTGCTCAAGCTGCAGCGGGCGCCGTCGCTGAACCTGCGCGCGCTGCTGCGCCCGGCGGTGTTCGTGCCGGAGAGCAAGGGCCTGAACGACCTGCTGCGCGAGTTCCGCGGCAACCGCAACCACCTGGCCATCGTCATCGACGAATTCGGCCGCGTGGCCGGCCTGATCACGATCGAGGACGTGCTGGAACAGATCGTCGGCGAGATCGAGGACGAATTCGATATCGTCGAGGACGAGGGCGACATCTTCGGCCTGGCCGACCGCACCTACCGCGTAAGCGGCGACACCTCGATCGAGCGCGTCGGCGAGGCCTTCGGCGTGCAGCTGGCCAGCGAAGAAGAAGAGCGCGAGTTCGACACCATCGGCGGGCTGATCGCGCACCGCATGGGCCACGTGCCCAAGCGCGGCGAGGTGACCACGGTGGGCGGGCTCGACTTCGTCGTGCTGCACACCAAGGGCGGCGCCGTGCGCTGGTTCAAGGTCTCGCCCGCCGGGCACAGCGGCACTTCCGCTTGACCGCGCGCGGCGTCCGCTGGGCCGCGACGGCGCTCGCGGCGCTTGCAGGCGGGCTGCAGGCGCTCTCCCTCGCGGTGCCGGGTTCCGGCCAGCCGCTGTGGTGGCTGCAGCTCCTGTCGCTCGCGTTGCTCGCCGGCCTGCTGCAGCGCGCCGCCAGCTGGCGTGCCGCGGCCGTCCTGGGCTGGACTTTCGCCACCGCCTGGCTCACGGCCACCTTCTGGTGGCTGTTCATCTCGATGCACGTGTACGGCGGCCTCGCGTCCCCGCTCGCGGCGCTCGCCGTCCTGCTGCTCGCCGGCTTCCTGGCGTTGTACTACGCATTGGCCGCGGCCCTGTTCCGGCTGGGCGCCGCGAACCGGCCGGGCCGCGATGCGGCGCTGTTCGCCGGCCTCTGGCTCGGCGCCGAATTGCTGCGCGGCACCTTGTTCACCGGCTTTCCCTGGGGCGCCGCCGGCTACGCGCACGTGGACGGCCCGCTGGCCGCACTGGCGCCCTGGGCAGGCGTGTACGGCATCGGCGCCGTGGCGGCCTGGCTGGCGGTGCTCGCCGCGCTGCTGCTGCAGCGGCCCGTGCGCGGCTCCTGGCGCTACTGGGTGGCGGTCGCCGGCACGGCCGGCCTGCTGGCCGCGTGCAACGTGCAGACCCGCCTTGCTCCGCAGGGGCCGGCCGGCCCCAGGCTGCAGGTGGCGCTGCTGCAGGGGAACATCCCCCAGGACGAGAAGTTCGAGGGCGGCACCGGCGTGCCCCTCGCCCTCGACTGGTATGGGCGGATGCTGCGGGAAGCCGACGCGCAGCTGGTGGTCGCGCCCGAGACGGCCATCCCGCTGCTGCCCGCGCAATTGCCGGAGGGCTACCTGGAGGCGCTGCGCGACACCTTCACGAGCGGCTCGCGCGCGGTGCTGCTGGGCATTCCCCTGGGCAGCTTCGATGCGGGCTACACCAACTCCGCGATGGGGTTCCGCCC
>DASWUI010000532.1:0-13251 GCA_036401715.1 Ramlibacter sp.
GACGCCCTCGGGATCGAACGCCCGACCCACGACCCCCGCGCCACCGACTACGTGCCTCAGATGCTGGACATCGTTCGCAAGCTGGAAGACAAGGGGCTCGCGTACCGGGCCGGCGGCGACGTGAACTACGCGGTGCGCCGCTTCCCCGGCTACGGCAAGCTGTCCGGCAAGTCGCTGGACGAACTGCACGCCGGCGAGCGGGTGGCGGTGCTCGATGGCAAGGAAGACCCGCTGGACTTCGTGCTGTGGAAGGCCGCCAAGCCCGACGAACCGCAGGACGCGCAGTGGGACAGCGAGTACGGCCGCGGCCGCCCCGGCTGGCACATCGAGTGCTCGGCGATGTCCTGCGCGCTGCTGGGCGACACCTTCGACATCCACGGCGGCGGCGCCGACCTGCAGTTCCCGCACCACGAGAACGAGATCGCGCAGAGCGAGGGCGCCAACGGCGTGTCGCTGGCGAAGGTGTGGATGCACAACGGCTTCGTGAACATCGACAACGAGAAGATGTCGAAGTCGCTCGGCAACTTCTTCACGATCCGCGAGGTGCTGCGCAGGTTCGATGCCGAGACCATCCGCTTCTTCATCGTCCGCGCGCACTACCGCAGTCCCCTGAACTACAGCGACGTGCACCTGGAGGACGCGCGCGGGGCGCTCAAGCGCCTGTACACGGCGCTGGATGCCGTCCCGCCCGCGCAGGTCGCGATCGACTGGAACGAACCGGCCGCCGCCCGCTTCAGGGCGGCCATGGACAACGACTTCGGCACGCCGGAGGCGGTGGCCGTCCTGTTCGAGCTGGCGGCGGAAGTGAACCGCACGAAGTCGGCCGGGCGCGCCGGCCTGCTCAAGGCGCTGGGCGGCACGCTGGGCCTCCTGCAGGGCGACCCGAAGGCCTTCCTGCAGGCCGGCGCGACGCTCGACGAAGCGACCATCCGGCAGAAGATCGATGCGCGGGCCGCCGCCAAGAAGGCGAAGGACTTCGCCGAGGCCGACCGCATCCGCAAGGAACTGCTGGAGCAGGGCATCGTGCTGAAGGACTCGCCCACGGGCACCACCTGGGAAGCGAAACAGTGACCGACGGGATCGAGCTGGTCACGCCGGAATACTGGGACGAGGCGCGCAAGTACCTCACGCGGCGCGACCGCGTGATGAAGCGCCTGATCCCGCAGTTCGGCAACGCCTGCCTGCAGTCGCGCGGCGACGCGTTCACCACGCTGGCGCGCAGCATCGTCGGCCAGCAGATCTCCGTCAAGGCGGCGCAGAGCGTGTGGGACCGGTTCTCCGCGCTGCCGCGGCGCATGACGCCGGCCAACGTGCTGAAGCTGAAGGTGGACGACATGCGCGCGGCCGGCCTGTCGGCGCGCAAGATCGAGTACCTGGTGGACCTCGCGCTGCACTTCGACTCCGGCGCGATCCACGTGGATTCGTGGCGCGAGATGGACGACGAGGAGATCATCGCCGAGCTCGTGGGCATCCGCGGCATCGGCCGCTGGACCGCGGAGATGTTCCTGATCTTCCACCTGATGCGCCCCAACGTGTTGCCGCTGGACGACGTCGGCCTGATCACCGGCATCAGCAGGAACTACTTTTCCGGCGATCCGGTGTCCCGGAGCGACGCCCGGGAGGTCGCGGCCGCCTGGAATCCCTATTGCTCGGTGGCGACTTGGTATATTTGGCGCTCGCTCGACCCGCTGCCGGTGGCCTACTGACCGCGCGGCGCCGGCGGGCGGCACATTGAGGAGCAAACGCTTGGCGAAACGAACCTTCCTGGACTTCGAGCAGCCGATCGCGGAGCTGGAGACCAAGATCGAGGAACTGCGCTACGTGCAGACCGAGTCTGCCGTCGACATTTCCGACGAGATCGACCAGCTGGGAAAGAAGAGCCTCCAGCTCACCAAGGACATCTACAGCCAGCTGTCGCCGTGGCAGATCACCAAGATCGCGCGCCACCCGGAGCGGCCGTACACCATGGACTACATCAACGAGATCTTCACGGATTTCGTCGAGATGCACGGTGACCGGCACTTCGCCGACGACCAGTCGATCGTGGGCGGGCTGGCCCGCTTCAACGGCGTGCCCTGCATGGTGCTGGGGCACCAGAAGGGCCGGGACACCAAGGAGCGCGCGCTGCGCAACTTCGGCATGAGCCGGCCCGAGGGCTACCGCAAGGCGCTGCGCCTGATGAAGACGGCGGAGAAGTTCAAGCTGCCGGTGTTCACCTTCGTGGACACCCCCGGCGCCTATCCCGGCATCGACGCCGAGGAGCGCGGCCAGTCGGAGGCCATCGGCCGCAACATCTACGAGATGGCGCAGCTGGAAGTGCCGATCATCACCACCATCATCGGCGAGGGCGGCTCCGGCGGCGCGCTGGCGATCTCGGTGGCCGACCAGGTGCTGATGCTGCAGTACTCCATCTACTCGGTGATCAGCCCCGAGGGCTGCGCGTCCATCCTGTGGAAGTCTTCGGACAAGGCGCAGGACGCGGCCGATGCCATGGGCATCACGGCGCATCGCCTCAAGGCGCTGGGCCTGATCGACAAGATCGTCAACGAGCCGGTCGGCGGCGCCCACCGCGACCACAAGCAGATGGCCGCCTTCCTCAAGCGCGGCCTGAACGACGCCTGGCGCCAGGTGAGCGACCTGAAGGTCCGCGAACTGCTGGAGCGGCGCTACGAGCGGCTGCAAAGCTATGGCCGCTACTCCGACACCAAGGCGGAGTCTGCCTGAGCTTCCCGGCAACCCGGCGGCCGCAGCGCTCGCCGGGTTGCAGCTGCCGCTGCCGCTGGCGGTCGCCTACAGCGGCGGCGCCGATTCCACCGTCCTCCTGCTCGCCGCCGCGCAAAGGTGGCCCGGGCAGGTGCAGGCCATCCACATCCACCACGGGCTGCAGGAGGCGGCGGACGCCTTCGCGGAGCATTGCCGCCAGGTGTGCGCGCAGCTGGGCATCCCGCTGCAGGTGCGCCGCGTCAACGCCCGGCACCTGCCGGGCGAAAGCCCGGAGGACGCCGCGCGGCAGGCGCGCTACCAGGCGCTCGCCCGCGCCGCGCGCGACGCGAACCTGAAGGCGGTGCTGCTCGGGCAGCATGCCGACGACCAGGTCGAGACGCTGCTGCTGGCCTTGAGCCGCGGCGCCGGCCTGCCGGGACTGGCGGCGATGCCGCCGGTGTTCCAGCGCGACGGCATGGTCTTCGTGCGGCCGCTGCTGGCCATCGGCGCGCAGGCGATCCGCGACTGGATCGCCCAGCAGGGCATCCCCGTCGTCGAGGACCCCACGAACGCGGACACCGCGTTCACGCGCAACCGCATCCGTCACGTGCTGCTGCCGGCGCTGCAGGAGTGCTTCCCGCAGTACCGCGAGACCTTCGCGCGCTCGTCGCGGCACGCGGCGCAGGCGCAGGAGCTGCTCGAATCGGTGGCGGTGGAGGACCTCGCGCGCATGGGCGGCACGCCGGCCATCACGGCGCTGCAGGCGCTGCCGCGGGCGCGGCAGGCCAACGTGCTGCGGCACTGGCTCAAGGGCGTGCACGCGGCAAGCGCCAGCGCGGCGCAGCTGGAGGAACTGCTGGACCAGGTCGCCGACTGCACGACGCGGGGGCACAGGATCCGGATCAAGGTGGGCAATGGGTTCGTGGAGCGGCAGGGGGAGCGGCTGCATTACGTCGCGTGAGGCTCGCGGTCATGGATGTCATCCCGGCCTCGCGCCGGGATCCATGCGGCGGTGGTTCGTGCGCCGCATGGATGGCGGGTCGAGCCCGCCATGACATGGGTGCAACGCCGCCCCACGTAAGGAACCACTGACACCCTAGGTATAATCCCGCAGTGCCGCGCGCCCGTGCGTGCGCATCCTCCGCCTCCGGCTGCTCCGCGGCCTTCTCACCCCCCGTTCCGATGGCATTGATCGTTCACAAATACGGCGGCACGTCGATGGGCTCGACCGAGCGCATCCGCAACGTCGCCAAGCGCGTCGCCAAGTGGGTGCGTGCCGGCCACCAGCTGGTCGTCGTGCCCAGCGCCATGAGCGGCGAGACCAACCGCCTGCTCGGCCTGGCCAAGGAGCTGCAGCCGGCCAAGGCCGACGACGCCGTGCTGCGCGAGCTCGACATGCTGGCTTCTACCGGCGAACAGGTCTCCGTCGGCCTGCTCGCCCTGGCGCTGCAGGCCGAAGGCGTCCCGGCCGTGAGCTACGCCGGCTGGCAGGTGCCCGTGCGCACCAACAGCGCCTACACCAAGGCCCGCATCGAGTCGATCGACGACGCGCGCGTGCGCAAGGACCTGCAGGCCGGCAAGGTGGTCATCATCACCGGCTTCCAGGGCGTCGACGACCACGGCAACATCACGACGCTGGGACGCGGCGGCAGCGACACCTCGGCGGTGGCCGTGGCCGCGGCGCTCCAGGCCGCCGAGTGCCTGATCTATACCGACGTGGACGGCGTCTACACGACCGACCCGCGCGTGGTGCCGGAGGCCCGGCGCCTGTCCACCGTCAGCTTCGAGGAAATGCTGGAAATGGCCTCCATGGGGTCCAAGGTCCTGCAGATCCGTTCGGTCGAATTCGCGGGCAAGTACCAGGTTCCGCTGCGCGTGCTGTCGAGCTTCACCTCGTGGGACATCCCGATCGAGGAAGAGGCGGCCTCCGGCACGCTGATCACTTTTGAGGAAGACGAGAAAATGGAACAAGCCGTTGTCTCCGGCATCGCTTTCAACCGCGACGAAGCCAAGATTTCCATCCTGGGCGTGCCCGACCGCCCCGGCATCGCGTACCAGATCCTCGGCGCCGTGGCCGACGCCAACATCGAGGTGGACGTGATCATCCAGAACGTCTCGCACGACGGCAAGACGGACTTCAGCTTCACGGTGCACCGCAACGACTATGCGCGGACCGTGGACGTGCTCAAGACCAAGGTCGCGCCGTCGCTGGGAACCGACCGCATCGAGGGCGACACGAGGATCTGCAAGGTGTCCATCGTCGGCATCGGCATGCGCAGCCACGTGGGCATCGCCTCGCGCATGTTCCGCGCCCTGTCGGAAGAGGGGATCAACATCCAGATGATCTCCACCAGCGAGATCAAGACCTCGGTGGTGATCGACGAGAAGTACATGGAACTGGCGGTGCGCGCCCTGCACCGCGCGTTCGACCTCGACCAGCCGGCCGCGTAAGGCGCCGGGGCGCGTGCGCGACCGTCCCGGCGCAGGCCGGGACTCCGAGGTTCAGGTATCATGCACACCTTCGGAGCGATGACCGAGAGGCCGAAGGTGCTCCCCTGCTAAGGGAGTATGCGGGCAAAAACCTGCATCGAGGGTTCGAATCCCTCTCGCTCCGCCACGATCACAGGACCCGCCGCGAGGCGGGTTCCGTTTTTGGCGCGCCTCATTTCCGGTGCGGTACATTCTCGAGCAGACCAGGAAGCAAGGCCTCCCGCCGCCACCGCCGGGCCACCTTGCACGGCCCTTTCCCTTTCCGAGCCCGCCCGCCATGCCGACCGACCTCACCAGCATCCTGCTGCTGGTGGTGACATCCGCCATCACCTTCACCGCCGCCCGCATCCTCTCGCGCAACTGGCGCCGCAAGAAGCGCGAGAAGGAGGAGGCCGCGCGCCGCGCGAACGAGAGCCGGCAGGTGCGGCGCGCGCGCGAGCGCCGCGGCCGATAGAAAAAGAAAAGCCGCCCCGAAGGGCGGCTTTCCACTCCCGACGCGTCCTTCTTATTTCTGCGCGGCGGGCTTGTCGCCCGCCTGGCCGCGTCCATGGCGGCGACGCTCACCGGCTGCCTCGGGCCTGCGCGTTCCCATGTCCTTCAACTCCAGGCCATAGGAATTCGCCGTCACCGCCAGGATGACGGGCACCCTCTGCAGGATGGCTGTCGTTCTCGTCTCATTCATGTTGTCCTGTCCCTGTACTTCTGCTTGCGTCGTCTCTTCGTGTGACTGCAGTGCGCAGAGTATGGGTGCCTCGGCGGCCGCGCCCTGCCAGCGCCGGGCGCCTGCGGAGGTCAGCGGTATCTGACATCCAGCTCGGCCGCGGCGGCAGGCAGCAGGGCCCGCCGGCGCGCCGCGAACTGCCGCGCGAGGACCGGCAGCACCATCGCCGCGCCCGCGAGCGTCACCCACAGGCCCGGCGCGATCAGCAGGATGGCGGCGGCCAGGCACAGCAGCTGTTCCCAGCGCTGCATCTCGGCCAGCATGAAACGGCTGAGCGCGGCGGCCAGCACGGTGATGCCCAGCAGGCACCCGATGAAGGTGATGGCGAAATCCTGCAGCGTGAAGCCGTTGGCCACCAGCAGCAGCGAGGGCGAGAAGACGAACACGAAGGGCACGAGCGCCTTGGCCAGGCCCAGCCGGAAGGCCGTGTTGCCCGTCTTGAAGGGGTCGCTGCCCGCCATGCCCGCCGCCGCGTATGCCGCGAGCGCCACCGGCGGCGTGATGTCCGCCAGCACGCCGTAGTAGAAGACGAAGAAGTGCGCCACCAGCGGCTCCACCCCGAGCTGCACCAGCGTCGGCGCCGCCACCGTGACCATGATGATGTAGTTGGCCGTCGTGGGGATGCCGCAGCCCATCAGGATGCACACCAGCCCGGTCATCACCAGCGCGGCGAACAGCGTCAGCGTCTTCATGTCGGCCAGGAAGGCGGGCAGGACGGCGGCGACGCCGCCGGCGATGGCCTGGGCCCAGCCGGTGATGATGAAGCTGATCTTGAAGCCGACGCCGGTGAGCGTCACCACGCCGATGACGATGCCCACCGTCGCCGCCGCGGCGCCGACCGCCAGCGCGTACTTGGCGCCGGTCTCGAAGGCCTCCAGCAGCACGCGGTGGCCGATGCGGCCGGTGATGCCGGCGAGCTTCCAGCCCGCCAGCGCGACGAGCACGCCCGCGGCGAACAGCGTCATCTTGATCTGGTCGGTGTTCACGCCCAGGTCGGCGAAGACGATGAGCGCGAGCAGCGCGTGCAGCACGGCGCACAGCAGCCAGTTGGCCGGGCGGTTGCCGCTCACCCGGGTGGTGAGGCCCACGATCACGCAGGAGGTGATGCCGGTGAAGGCCGCGAGGTAGGGCGTGCGCCCCGAGACCAGGATGAACACCAGCAGGAACAGCGGGATCAGCGTCGGCCAGCGCTGCTTCAGCGATTCGCGCAGCTTCGGCATCTCCTCGGCGCTCAGCCCGCGCAGCCCGTGGCGCTTCGCCTCGAAGTGCACCTGCATGAACACGCCGAAGAAGTGCATGAAGGCGGGCACCACCGCCGCGGCGATGATGGTCTGGTAGGAGACGTTGAGGAACTCCACCATCAGGAAGGCCGCCGCGCCCAGAACCGGCGGCGTGATCTGCCCGCCGGTGGACGAGGCCGCCTCGACCGCCCCGGCGAACTCGCGCTTGTAGCCCACGCGGATCATGGCGGGGATGGTGAGCGAGCCCACCGTCACCGCGTTGGCCACGGAGGAGCCGGAGAGCATGCCGAACATCGCCGAGCCGAACACGCTCACCTTGGCGGGCCCGCCCGCGTAGCGGCCGGCGATGGTGGAGGCGATGTCCAGGAACAGCTGCCCCAGGCCGATGCGCGTGGCCATCACGCCGAACAGCACGAAGTGGAAGACGTAGGTGGCCACCACGCCGACCGCCACGCCGTAGATGCCCTGGCTGGTGAGGTACTGGTGGTTGATCATCTGGCTCCAGCTGGAGCCCGCGTGCTTCAGCAGGCCGGGAAACAGCGGGCCGGCCATCGCGTAGGCGGTGAAGCCGATCGCGATCAGCGGCAGGGGCCAGCCCATGGAGCGGCGCGTCGCCTCCAGCAGGGTGATGAAAAGGATCGAGCCCATCACCACGTCGAGCGTGTCCGGGTTGCCGACCCGGAAGGCGAGGTCGTCGAACACCCAGGGGATGTACAGCACGCTCAGGGCGCAGGCGATGCCCAGCGCCCAGTCGCTCAGCGGCACGCCGCCGGGCGAATGCCAGCCGGCGGCCACCGGGCTGTCGTAGGTGCGCCGGCTGCGCGGGAACACCAGGAAGATCAGGCCCAGCACGAAGGCCAGGTGCACCCCGCGGTGGGTGGTCTCGCGCAGCAGCCCGAAGCCGGCCGTGTAGTAGTGGAAGAGGGACAGCGTGACCAGCAGCGCCATCACCAGCAGGGTCGCGGGCGACACGGTGGGCCGGAAGCGGATCTCCGGGTCGAACTTCTCCTCCAGCTCCTGCAGCTTGCGCTCGTCCAGCGTGGTTTCCGTGGTCATGGCATTTCGTCCTTCCCCAAACGAAAACAGGGAGGTGCTGCCTCCCTGTCGTGCTCCTCGCGCGAAGGCCTTACTTCAGCAGGCCCGCTTCCTTGTAGAACTTCTCGGCACCGGGGTGGAAGGGGATGCCCACGCCCTGCACCGCATTCTGCTTGGTGATGAACTTGCCCTTGGCATGGCCGGCCGCCAGCGCCTTCTGCGCCTGCTCGCTGTACATGGCCTTGGTGATCTCGTAGACGGTGTCGGCGGAGACCTTGGCGCTGGTGACCAGCTGCGCGCCGACGGCCAGCGTCTGCACGGCGGGCACGTCCTTGTAGGTGTTGGCGGCGATGTTGTCGACGGCGAAGTACGGGTTCTGCTTGCGCAGCGCATCGGCCGGCGCGCCGGTCAGCGGCACCAGTTCGATGCCGACGCCGCTGGAGGCGAGTTCGGCGATGGCGCCGGCCGGTGCGCCGCCGACGAAGAAGAAGGCGTCGAGCGAGCCGTCCTTGAGCTTGTCGCCGGCCTGGTTCGGCTTGATGAAGTCGGGCTTGATGTCCGACTCCTTGACGCCGTAGGCGGCCAGCACCATGCGGGCGTTGATCAGCGTGCCGGAGCCGGGCTCGTCCAGCGCCACGCGCTTGCCCTTCAGGTCGGTGACGGTCTTGATGCCGGAGCCCTTCTTCACCACCAGGTGGATGCTCTCGGGGTAGAGGTTCGCGATCATGCGCAGGTCGGACACCTTGGGCTTGCCTTCGAAGGCGCCGGTGCCGGTGTAGGCCCAGGTGGCCACGTCGGACTGCGAGAAGCCGGCTTCCATCGAGCCGCTGGCGACCGCGTTGACGTTGGCGAGCGAGCCGTTGCTGGACTGCGCGGTGGCGATGATCTTGCCGGGCTGCGACACCGCGTTGGCGATCATGCCGCCCACGGGGTAGTAGGTGCCGGCGGTGCCGCCGGTGCCGATGCGGAAGAACTGCTGCGCGTGCGCGGCGCCCGCGAAAACCAGCACGGCGGCCGTGGCGGCGGCCCACTTCTTGATGCTCATGGAAAACTCCTCGTGAGGACGGATCAGCAAAGCAGGAAGTAGACCATCGCTGCGGGGCATTGCGGCCTAGTGGAAGCACCAACGAAGGGCATGGATCCCGGGTCGAGCCCGGGATGCCATGCGGTGCGCCCGCGGCCTCGCCATGCGATGCGCCCGCGGCCTCGCCTTTGCGATGCGGCCGCCACCTCGCCCTACTTCTTCGGCGGACCTTCGTCGTCCACCGAGGCGCTCCAGCGGTCCCCCCACCCGTGCCGCTGGGCGTCGTCGAGCTCGCGCCGGCCCCGCTTGGTCGGCCGGCCGTGCTCGATGGCCAGTGCGGGCTCGCGCGCATACCGCCGCTGTTCCGCCGCGCGTTCGCGCTCCTGCACGCTTTCGGGCGTTTCCTCGTAGAGCTGCTGCGCGACGGGCGCCGGCCCGCGCACGTCCGAGACGCCCTTCACCACGACGGTGCGCGTCACCCCTTCGCGGCGCACGGCGACGGTGTCGCCCACCTTCACCTCGCGCGCGGGCTTGGCCTCCTGGCCGTTGATGCTCACGCGGCCCTTGTCGATCTCGTCCGTCGCCAGGCTGCGCGTCTTGTAGAAACGCGCGGCCCACAGCCATTTGTCGATCCGCAACCGGTCCATTCAGGAGGCATTCTGCGCCAAGGGCAGGCGCACGGTGGCGTCGAGCCCGGCCGTGCGGCGGTCCTTTTCACGGTTTTCGAGCTCGATGGTGCCGCCCAGCGCGCGCACGATCTCCATGCAGATCGCCAGCCCCAGCCCGGAGCCGCTGCGCACGTCACCGGACGAGAAGGGCTGGAAGAGCCGCGACTGCAGCTCTGCCGGGATGCCCGGGCCGGTGTCGCTGACCACCAGCGCGGCCGTGTTGCCGTCGGTGAGCACGCGCACCGACAGCGAGCCGCCCCGCGGCGTGTGCCGGATCGCGTTGTGCAGCAGGTTGCGCGACAGCTCCCGCAGCATCCATTCGTGCGCGCGCACCGGCGCGGGCTGGGTCTCGATGTCGAACTCGATGTCCTTGTCGGCCACCAGCGGCGCCAGCTCCAGCGCCATCGCCCGCACTTCCGCCGACAGGTCGCTGACCCGCGCGCCCGCCTCCTCGCGCAGCTGCTCCACCTTCGCCAGCGACAGCATCTGGTTGGCCAGCACGGTGGCGCGCTCCACGGTGGCGTTGATCTCCTGCAGCGCCTGGCGCGGCTCGACGTCCCCGCGCAACGCGGACTGCACCTGCGTCTTGAGCACCGCCAGCGGGGTGCGCAGCTGGTGCGAGGTGTCGCGCACGAAACGCTTCTGGTTGTCCAGCAGCTGCGACAGCCGCGCCATGACTTCGTTGGTGGCGTCGACCAGCGGCGCCAGCTCGCGCGGGGCATCGGCCGCCGCCAGCGGCGTGAGGTCGCCTTCCCGCCGCGCCTGCAGCTCGCCGCTGAGGCGCCGCACCGGGCGGGTGGCGCGCTGCACCACCACCACGACCACCAGCGCGATCACGGCGACCAGCAGCGCCTGCTGCCACAGGAAGTCGAACAGGATGCGGCGCGACAGGCGCCGGCGCAGCTCCAGCGTCTCGGCCACCTGGATCACGGCCATGCCGCGGCCCTCCGGACTGGCCACCGGCTGCAGCAGCACCGCCACCCTGACCTGGCTGTCGCGGAAGCTGGTGTCGTAGAAGTCGACCAGCGCCGCATAGGGCGGCTGCGCGGGAATGCTTCCGCGCCAGAACGGCAGGTCCGTGAAGCCGGAGACCAGCTGCCCCTGCAGGCTGGACACGCGGTAGTACATGCGCGTCTGCACGTCGGCCTCGAAGGCCTCCAGGGCGGAGTAGGGCACGGTGGCGCGCAGCACCGCCTGCTCGTCGTAGCCGCGCACGTCCAGCTGCTCGCCGATGGACTTGGCGGAGGCCAGCAGCGTGCGGTCGTACGCGGTGTTCACCGCCTGCAGCGTCTTGCGGTACAGGGTGACGGCGTTCACAGCCACGAAGATGCCGACCGGCACCAGGATGCCGGCCAGCAGGTAGCTGCGCAGCGAAACGGGGCCCAGCCTCATTCGCCCGCTTTGAGCAGGTAGCCCAGGCCGCGCAGGGTCACCAGCTTCACGCCGGTATGCGCGAGCTTCTTGCGCAGCCGGTAGACCACGACCTCGATCGCTTCGTACTGCACCTCGGTCTCGCCGGGGAACACGAGTTCGAACAGCCGCTCCTTGGGGACCGCATGGCCGGGACGTGCCAGCAGTGCCTGCAGCAGCGCGGCCTCGCGCGGGGCCAGCTCCAGGATCTCGTCGCGCCAGTGGATGGCGCCGCTCTCGCGGTCGCAGTGCAGCCCGCCGATGCCGCCCTCGGCCGCGCGGCCTGGCGGCGCGCGCCGCCGGTGCAGCGCGCGCAGCCGCGCCTCGAGCTCGTCGAGGTCGAAGGGCTTGGGCAGGTAGTCGTCGGCGCCGGTGTTCAGCCCGATGATGCGGTCGCCGACCGTGCCGCGCGCCGTGAGGATCAGCACGGGGGTGGCCAGGCCGCTGCGCCGCGCCTCCTCCAGCACCAGCAGGCCGTCCATGCCGGGCAGGGTGAGGTCGAGCATCACCACGTCGGGCGGCGCGCTCTTCCAGCGCTCCAGGGCCTGCCGGCCGTCGCCGCACAGCTCGACGTCCATGCCCCGGTTCTGCAGCGTGCGCCTGAGCGCCGTCTGCATCGACGGGTCGTCTTCCACCAGCAGGACCTTCATGCCTTCGACCATAACGCCGATCGACATTAGCACTTTCCCTAGGTGCCCAGGACAGCCGATTGACAGCGGCGGGCCCCAACATCCGCCTGTTCAACCCAGGAGACAACCCCATGCGTCGTGACGAATTCCTCAAGAGCCTGGCGGCACTGGCCGCCGCCGGCGCGCTGCCCCTGTCGGCCCAGGCGGCGCCCACGCTGAAGATGATGATCCCCGCCAACCCGGGCGGCGGCTGGGACGCGACCGGCCGCGCGCTGGGCAAGGCCCTGGTGGACGCCAAGGTCGCCGACAACGTGACCTACGAGAACAAGGGCGGCGCCGCCGGCGCGCTGGGCCTGGCGCAGTTCGTCAACGGCAGCAAGGGCGACCCCAACGCGCTGATGGTGATGGGCGCCGTGATGCTGGGCGGCATCATCACCGGCAAGCCGCCGGTGAACCTGTCGCAGGCCACGCCCATCGCGCGCCTGACCAGCGAGTACAACGTGTACGTGCTGCCGGCCAACTCGCCGTTCAAGACGATGGCCGACGTGGTCGCCCAGCTGAAGAAGGATCCCGGCAGCGTCAAGTGGGGCGGCGGTTCGCGCGGCTCCACCGAGCACATCGCCGCCGCCATGCTGGCGCGCGAAGTCGGCGTCGATCCGGCGCGCATCAACTACGTCGCCTTCCGCGGGGGCGGCGAGGCCACCGCGGCCATCCTGGGCGGCAACGTCACCGTGGGCGGCAGCGGCTACAGCGAGTTTGCCGAGTACATCAACGCCGGCAAGATGAAGGCCATCGCCGTCACCTCGCCGCAGCGCCTGAAGGGCATCAACGTGCCGACGCTCAAGGAGCAGGGCATCAACGTCGAACTGGGCAACTGGCGCGGCGTGTACGGCGCCCCCGGCATCACCGCGGCGCAGCGCAAGTCGCTGACCGACATGGTGCTGGCCGCGCTGAAGACCAAGTCCTGGAACGAGGCGCTGGCGAAGAACGCCTGGACGCCCGCGGTGCTGGCCGGCCCGGAGTTCGAGAAGTTCGTCGACGACGAGTTCGCCCTGCTGCGCGCCACCATGGCCAAGGCCGGCATGCTCTGACGCCGACCCGTCGGCAATACGCCCGGCTCGCCCGGGCGTTTCTTTTTCCGCAGCGACCTGGAGGGGGCATCCCATGGCAAACACGACATCCCGCCGCACGCCGCAGGCCCTGGTGGGCGCACTCGTCCTGCTCACCGGCCTGGGCCTGGCCGGTGGCGCGCTGAAGATTCCCGGCGAGGCCGGCTACGGCGGCGTCGGACCGAACGTCCTGCCCTGGGTGGTGGCGGCGGTGCTGGCGC
>DASWUI010000533.1:0-2092 GCA_036401715.1 Ramlibacter sp.
GGGGCGGGGATCCCGCTCTTGCCGCGCGGCGCAGCTCAAAACCCCGCCGTGGCCTGCGTCAGCGCGACGCACAGCGCCACGTATTCCGCCACCGGCACCTCCTCGGCCCGCCGCTGCAGGTCGAAGCTGCCGCCGAATCCCTTGTCTTGGAGCCACTTGCCCAGGCTGTGGCGCAGCAGCTTGCGGCGCTGCGAGAAGGCCACCTGCACCAGCTCCGACAGCAGCCCCTCGTCCACCGGCGCGTGCTGCGCCAGCGGCACCATGCGCACCACCGCGCTGTCCACCCGCGGCGGCGGCTCGAAGGACTCCGGCGGCACGAACAGCACGTTCTCCATCGCGTAGCGCCACTGCAGCATGACCGACAGCCGCCCGTAGTCCGAGGTCGCCGGCGCGGCCACCATGCGGTCCACCACTTCCTTCTGCAGCATGAAGTGCTGGTCCTCCACCCGGTGCACGTAGCGCAGCAGGTGGAACAGGATGGGGCTGGAGATGTTGTAGGGCAGGTTGCCCACGACGCGCAGGCGCGCCGCGCCCAGTTCGTCGGCGAGGGCGGCGAAGTCCACCTTCAGCACGTCCGACTCGACCACCTTGAGCTGCGCGTGCTGGCGCAGCCGCGCGGCCAGGTCGCGATCGAGTTCCACCACCGTGAGCTGGCCCAGGCGCTCCACCAGCGGCTGCGTCAGCGCCGCCAGGCCGGGGCCGATCTCCACCATGGCCTGGCCGGGCCTGGGGGCGATCTCGCGCACGATCGCGTCGATCACGCCGGCGTCGGCCAGGAAGTGCTGGCCGAAGCGCTTGCGTGCGACGTGCTTCACAACTGCGGCGGATCGCGCAGTTCCACGTACGCGCGGCCGCGCACCTCGCGCGACCACTGCACATAGGCCTCGTCCAGCTTCTTCTCGCGCACCAGGTTGCGCACCACCTCGCGCTGCTCGCGCGGGCTCATGGTGGCCTGGCGGCGCTCCAGCAGCTGGATCAGGTGGACGCCGAAACGGCTGACGATCGGGTCGGCGACCTGCCCCGGCTGCAGGCTGTCCAGGACCTCCTCGAACTCCGGCACGAACATGCCCGGGCTGGCCCAGCCCAGGTCGCCGCCGTTGCGCGCGCTGGCGTCCTGCGAGTGCTCGCGCGCCAGCTGCGCGAAGTCGGCCTGGCCGGCCTGGATGCGGCGCTTGAAATCGGCCAGCCGCTGGCGCGCCTGCGCCTCGGTCCGGTTGGCCGCGGGACGCAGCAGGATGTGGCGCGCGTGGCTCTGGGTCACGGCCATGCCGGCGGCGCCCAGCTGCCGCTTGTCCACCACCTTCAGGATGTGGAAGCCGGCCTCCGAACGCACCACGTCGGCCACGCCGCCCGGCGGCACCTCGCGGATCGCCTGCACGAACAGCGGCGGCAGCCGGTCGGCGCTGCGCACGCCCACCATGCCGCCGTTCTGGGCGGCGCCGGCGGCGTCGGAGTTCTCGCGCGCCACCTTGGCGAAGTCCTCGCCGGAGCGCACGCGCTGCAGCAGCTGCTGTGCCTTGGCCTGCGCCTGCGCCACCTGCGCTTCGGTCGCCCCTTCGCGCACCGCCACCAGGATGTGGCCCAGGTTGTACTCGGTCAGCGCCGGGTCGCCGCCGCCCTGCTGCTGCTCGCGCAGGTACTGGTCGATCTCCAGCTCGCTCACGCGCGCGCGCGACTCGAGCTCGCGGTCGCGCAGCCGCTGCAGCAGGACCTGGTTGCGCAGGTCCTCGCGGAACTGGTTGACGTCGATGCCGTCGGCCGCCATGCGGCGGCGCAGCTCGGGCAGCTCGATGCCGTTCTGGCGCGCGATGCTGCGCTCGGCCTGGTCCACCACGGCGTCGTCCACGCGCACGCCGGTCTCGCGGGCCAGCTGCAGCTGCGCCTTCTCGGTGATGAGGCGCTCGAGCACCTCGCGCGCCAGCTGCGGGCGCGGCGGCAGGGGCGCGCCCTGCTGCACGAGCTGCTGCTCGTAGCGCACCATGCGCGCGCGCACTTCGTTGTTGGTGATCGGCTCGGAATTGACCACCGCCACGATGAAGTCGGCCGCGCGCGGGCCGGCATCGGCGGCGGGCGCGGGGGGCCGCACCCCGAT
>DASWUI010000534.1:0-3748 GCA_036401715.1 Ramlibacter sp.
GTTGGGTTTCGGTGCCGCCGCCCAGGCGCAGTACACCGCCATCGTCTCCACCGCTCCGCCGCCGCCGCGCTACGAGGTCGTGCCGGCCCCGCGCGTGGGCTGGGTCTGGGCACCGGGCCACTACGAGTGGCGCGGCAGCGAGTACGTGTGGGTGGAGGGCCACTGGATGCGCGACCGCGAGGGCTACGAGTACCGCGAGCCGCGCTGGGTGCAACGCGCCGACGGCAGCTGGATCCTGGTGGGCGACAACTGGGAGCGGCGCATGGCCGAACGCCAGGAGCGCCGCGAAGCCCGCCGCGCAGCCCGCATGCATCCCGATGCCGACTTCGACCGCGACGGCATCGCCAACCGCTACGACCGGGACATCGACGGCGACGGCGTGCGCAACCGCCGCGACGATTTCCCGTACAACCCGCGCCGCAGCTGAGCCGGCCCGTCGCGATCCAGGGGCCCGCAGGGCCCCTTTTTCATGCCCGCGCTTGTGGGCATGCTCCGACCTGCTTGACAGCAGCGGGACTATGGCCCCGCAGCGGCGGCAGCGCCAGAGTAGGAACATCTCCAACTCTCAGAGGTGCAACATGAAGAAATCGCTTCTTGGCACGGCACTGGCCGCTTCCCTCCTCGCTTTCGGCGCGGCCCACGCGCAGGGCTTCGACCGGCACGGCGACATCGACCGCGACGGCATCCACAACTTCGAGGACAGCGACCGCGACGGCGACGGCATCGCCAACCGCAGCGACCCGAACCCGAACGTGTGGAACCGCACCTACGTGGCGCGCAATGCCAACGACATGGACGGCGACGGCATCGCCGATCGAAGCGACCGCGACCGCGACGGCGACGGCGTTGCCAACGCCCGCGACCCGGCGCCCAACAACCCGCGCATCCCGGGCCGCCGGATGGCGCGCACCGGCCCGTACGGCGACCTGGACGGCGACGGCATCATCAACCGCCGCGACCGGGACCGCGACGGTGACGGCATCGTGAACGCCCGTGACCCGAACCCGAACGTGCCGAACCGCGGCGTGGCGCGCACCGGCCCGAACGGCGACATGGACCGGGACGGCATCATCAACAGCCGTGACCGCGACCGCGACGGCGACGGCTTCGCCAACTGGCAGGACGACTACCCGAACAATCCGCGCCGCTCGTAAGCGCCAGGGTGTCCACGCGAAAGGGGGCCTTCGGGCCCCCTTTTTCGCGTCTCACAGCTTCTCGGTTTCCCCCTGCCGCGGCTGCCACTTCATCAGTCGCCGCTCGATGCGTCCCACCAGCGCGTCCAGCGCCAGGGCGAAGGCCGTCAGCACCACGATGCCCGCGAACACGGTGTTCACGTCGAAGGTGCCTTCGGCCTGCAGGATCAGGTAGCCGACGCCGCGCGCGGAGCCCAGGTACTCGCCCACCACCGCGCCGACGAAGGCCAGCCCCACCGAGGTGTGCAGGCTGGAGAACACCCAGCTGGTGGCGCTGGGCAGGTACACCGTGCGCAGCAGCTGCTTCTGGCTGGCGCCGAGCATGCGCGCGTTGGCCAGCACCACCGGGCTCACCTCGCGCACGCCCTGGTACACGTTGAAGAAGACGATGAAGAACACGAGCGTGACCGCCAGCGCCACCTTGCTCCAGATGCCCAGCCCGAACCACATGGCGAAGATCGGCGCGAGGATCACCCGCGGCATCGAGTTGAGCGCCTTGATGTAGGGGTCCAGGATGATGCTGGCCGTGGGCGCGAGCGCCAGCCACAGGCCCACGGCCAGCCCCAGCACCGTGCCGATGCCGAAGGCCAGCACCGTTTCCAGCAGCGTGACGCCCAGGTGCACGTAGATGTCGGCGCGGCCGGGCAGGCCCTCGGGGAACAGCGCGTTGGCCCCCACCTCCACCGGCAGGAACCAGGACCAGATGCGGCCCGCCACCTTGACCGGCTCGCCGAGGAAGAAAGCCGTCTGGTCGTTGCGCGAGACCAGGTGCCACAGCAGCAGCATGAACACCAGCACGGCGGCCTGCCACATGCGCAGGTTGCGCCCGTTCGGCTTGAGCTGCATCTCAGGCGGCCTTCTTGAGCTGCTGGGCGTAGCCCTTGAGGACCTCGTCGCGGAGCACGGCCCAGACCTGCGCATGCAGTTGCACGAAGCGCGGGTCGGTGCGCACCTCCGCGACGTCGCGCGGGCGCGGCAGGTCGATCGCGAACTCGCCGATGGGGCGGGTGGCGGGGCCGGCGGACAGGACCACGACGCGGTCGCTCATGGCGATGGCTTCGTCCAGGTCGTGGGTGATGAACAGCACCGCCTTCCTGCGTGCCGCCCACAGCTCCAGCACCTCGTTCTCCATCAGCTGGCGCGTCTGCACGTCCAGCGCGCTGAAGGGTTCGTCCATGAGGATGATGTCGGGGTCCAGCGCGAGCGTCTGCGCCAGCGCGGTGCGCTTGCGCATGCCGCCGGAGAGCTCGTGCGGGTAGCGGTGCCCGAAGCCGGCGAGGCCCACGCGCGTGAGCCAGGCCTCGGCCTGGGCGCGCGCCTCGGCGTCCGCCACGCCGCGGTACTGCAGGCCCACCATCACGTTCTCGACCGCGCTGCGCCAGGGCATCAGCGCGTCGGACTGGAACATGTAGCCGGCGCGCCGGTTGATGCCCGCCAGCGGCTCGCCGAACACCAGCACCTGGCCGCCCGATGGCTGCAGCAGCCCGGCGCCCACGTTCAGGAGGGTGGACTTGCCGCAACCCGTGGGGCCGACCACCGAGACGAACTCGCCGGCGGCGACCTTCAGCGTGGTCTGCGCGACGGCCGTGTAGCGCGCGTCGCCCTCCTCCCGCGAACGGAAGGTGACGGTGTCGTCGTTCAGTTCGAGCGCGTACAAGGCCGGGTCACGCCTTGTACTTCTCTTTCGCGCGGCGGGCGAAGTCGTTGGTGTAGGTCTTCGCCAGGTCGATCTTCTCCGGCTTAATGGAGGGATCGAAGCTGGCCAGCGCCTTGAGCGCGGTCTTCGCGCCCTCGTCCGGCAGCACGCCGTCGAGGGCGATCGCCTCGCGCACCTTGTTGAACGAGGCCAGGTACAGCGCGCGGTCGCCCAGCAGGTAGCTTTCCGGCACCGTCTTGATGATGTCGCTCGGGCCGGCGGTCTGCAGCCACTTGAGGCCGTGCACGATCGCGTTGGCCAGCGCCTGGCAGGTGTTCGGGTTGTTGCGCACGAACTCGGACTGCGTGTAGAAGCAGGCCGCGGGCATGGGGCCGCCGAACACCTCCTGCGTGCCCTTGAGCGTGCGCGTGTCGCTGATGATGCGCACCTCGCCCTTCTGCTCCAGCATGGTCATCACCGGGTCGGTGTTGCTCATGGCGTCGATCTGCCCCGAACGCAATGCCGCCAGCGCGCCCGCGGACGTGCCCACGCCCACGTAGCTCACCTCGCTGGCCTTCACGCCGGCGCGCGACAGCACCAGGTTGGCCACCATGTTGGTGGAGGAGCCCGGCGCCGACACGCCGATGCGCTTGCCGCGCAGGTCGGCCGGGCCCTTGTACTGCGGCATGGCCTTGGTGGACACCCCCATCGCGATCTGCGGCGCGCGCCCCATCAGCACGAACGCCTGGATCATCTGGTTCTTGGACTGCATGTTGATCGTGTGCTCGTAGGCACCGCTCACCACGTCGGCCGAACCGCCGATGAGGGCCTGCAGCGACTTGGCGCCGCCGGCGAAGTCGGAGATCTCGACGTCCAGGCCCTCGGACTTGAAGTAGCCCAGTTGCTCGGAAATCGTCAG
>DASWUI010000535.1:0-4228 GCA_036401715.1 Ramlibacter sp.
AACGCCGAGACGGCCGCCCGCCTGAACATCGACAGCCTGCGGTACCTGATCGCCTACGGCAAGGCCAACCCCGGCCGGCTCAATTACGGCAGCGGCGGCAACGGCAGCGCCGGCCACCTCGCGGGCGAGATGTTCAAGCGCGACGCCGGCATCTTCGCCGTCCACATCCCCTACAACGGCGGCAACCCGGCGCAGCTGGCGCTGCTGTCCGGACAGGTCGATTTCAACTTCGACAACCTCGCCACCGCCGCGCCCAACATCCGCGCGGGCAAGCTGAAGGCGCTGGCGGTGACCACCCTGAAGCCCTCGCCCAGCCTGCCGGGCGTACCGCCGGTCGCCGACACGCTCCAGGGCTTCGCCATCGACACCTGGTGGGGCCTGGTCGGGCCGGCCGGCATGCCCCGCGAGGTTGTGCAGAAACTGAACCAGGCTTTCGTGGCGGCGCTGAATTCGCCGGAAGCGAAGACCCGCTTCGCCGGCCTGATGGCCGAGCCCGTGCCCAGCACGCCCGAGGAATTCGGCAGCTTCATGCGCGCGGAGCTCGCCAAATACGAGAAAGTTGTGAAGGCCTCGGGTGCAAAGGTGGATTAAAGGCTGAGCCGCGCCTCCTACATCCCCGGTGAGATTTGTCCTACACACCGCGGCTCAGCCGGGAGGGCACATTGGCTTTCCAAGCACAACGAGGAGCCCGGCATGTCGTCTCAGCGTCATCTCCTGGGGTGGGTCGTCCTGCTGGCGGTGGTCGGCAGCGCGCAGGCGCAGTCGAACCCCAGCCTGCGATGGCGCGCCGGCGGCACGCCCCTGGGACTGCAGCTGGGACAGGCGGACGTGCGCGTGCCCTGCGGCAGCTTCGCCTTCACCTGCGACGCGGCCAGCCTGCCCCTCTACCGCAGCCTGAAGGCGCCGCGGACGCTCAGCATGCAGGTGGGGCCCGCCGCGCCCACGATCGCGGCCGCCCTGCCCTCCGAGCGCACGCAAGGGCTCAACGTCAGCCTGGTGGGCAAGGCCGGCATCGGCTGGGACCTCGGGGTGTATGGCCGCGTGGGTGCCACCTTCAACCGGGCGAGCCTCGCCCCCTCGCTGCCCGGCGAGGGCGGCCTGACCTACGGCGTGGGCCTCAGCTGGGACTTCTCGCGCCGCGGCTCGGCCGCGCTGGGACTGGACAGCTACGACACCCGCAGCAGCCTGGGCGACGTGCGCGACGTGCGCACCAGCCTCGGGTTGCAGTGGCGCTACTGAGCCGCCCGGGCGCGGCTCACTCCCCGAGGTAGGCCGCGCGCACCTTGGGATCGTTCAGCATGTCCCTGGCGTTGCCGCTCATGCTGATCAGGCCCGACTCCATCACGTAGCCGCGGTCGGCGAGCTCCAGCGCGCGGCTGGCGTTCTGCTCCACCAGCAGGATGGTGACGCCCTGCGCGTGCACGTCGCGCACCACCTCGAAGATCTTGTCCACCATGATGGGCGACAGGCCCATCGAGGGCTCGTCCATCAGCAGCACCTTGGGCCGGCTCATGAGCGCGCGGCCCATGGCCAGCATCTGCTGCTCTCCGCCGGACATGGTGCCGGCGAGCTGGTCCTTGCGCTCCTTCAGCCGCGGGAAGGTCGCGAAGACGCGTTCCATGTCCTGCGCGATGCCCGCCTTGTCGCTGCGGATGTGCGCGCCCATCTGGAGGTTCTCGGTGATGGTCATGCGGGTGAAGACGCCGCGGCCCTCGGGCACCATGGCGAGCCCCTGCTTGACGAGGTCCCAGGCGCCGCGGCCGCGGATGCTCTGGCCCAGGTACTGGATGTCGCCGTCGTTGAGCGGCAGCAGCCCCGTGATGGCTTTCATGGTGGTGGTCTTGCCGGCGCCGTTGGAGCCGATCAGCGTGACCAGCTCGCCCTCGCGCACCTCGAAATCCACGCCCTTGACGGCCTGGATGCCGCCGTACGCGACCTTCAGGCCGCTCACCTTCAGCAGCGTCTGGCTCATTCTTCTTCTCCGCTCGCGGCCGCCGCGGCCGGTGCCGTACCCGTGGCCTTGTGGCTGTGCCCCAGGTAGGCCTCGATCACCTTCTCGTTGCGCTGCACGTCGTAGGGCGAACCCTCGGCGATCTGCTTGCCGTAGTCCAGCACCGTGACGCGGTCGCACAGGCCCATCACCAGCTTCACGTCGTGCTCGATCAGCAGGATGGTGCGCCCGTCCTTGCGAATGCGGTCGATCAGCTCGCGCAGCACCACCTTCTCGGTGGAGTTCATGCCCGCGGCCGGCTCGTCCAGCGCGATCAGCTGCGGGTCGGTCGCCAGCGCGCGGGCGATCTCGAGCCGGCGCTGGTCCCCGTAGGACAGCGTGCGCGCCTTGTACTCGGTGAACTTGCCGATGCCCACGTAATCCAGCAGTTCCTGGGCGCGCTTGGCGATCTCGGCCTCCTCCTGCCTGAACCTCTTCGTGCGGAACATCGCCCCGAGCAGGCCCGAGTGGGTGCGCACGTGCCGCCCGACCATCACGTTCTCCAGCGCCGTCATGTCGGCGAACAGGCGGATGTTCTGGAAGGTGCGCGCGATGCCGGCACGGGCCACTTCGTGCACCGCCGTGGGCGTGTAGGGCTTGCCCGCCAGCTCGAAGCTGCCGCTGTCGGGCGTGTAGAGGCCGGTGATCACGTTGAAGAACGTGGTCTTGCCGGCGCCGTTGGGGCCGATCAGGCCATAGACCTGGCCGCGCTCGATCGTCAGGCCCACATCCGACAGGGCCTGCAGCCCGCCGAAGCGCTTGGAAATCCCCGCGACACGGAGGACGACTTCTGCCATGCGTCTCTCCTATTTCGCCGTTGCGGGAAGGTTCTTGCCGTGCTCCGGCGTCGGCCACAGGCCGCGCGGACGCAACAGCATGACGATGATCATCGCCAGCGCGATCAGCAGCTGGCGCAGGATGGAGGCGTCCAGGCGGCCGCCGGTGATCGCCTGCAGGTCGAACACGCCGGAGACCCAGCGCAGCACCTCCGGCAGCGCCGACAGCAGCACCGCGCCCAGGATCACCCCCGGCAGGTGGCCGATGCCGCCCAGCACCACCATCGCCACGATCATGATCGATTCCATCAGGCTGAAGGACTCGGGCGACACGAAGCCCTGGAAGGCCGCGAACATGACGCCCGACACGCCGCCGAAGGTGGCGCCCATGCCGAAGGCCAGCAGCTTCATGTTGCGCGTGTTGATGCCCATGGCCTTGGCGGCGATCTCGTCCTCGCGGATGGCCATCCAGGCGCGTCCGATGCGCGAGAGCTCCAGGCGGTGGCAGATGATCACGCTGACCACGGCCAGCGCCAGGAACAGGTAGTAGTAGAGCGTGACCGAGTTGATCGAATACGTCTCGGTGACGTCGATCGGCCGGGCGAGGTTGATGCCGGGAATGCCCAGTGCGTCGAACTTGAACAGCGTGATCGAGTCGATCTGCCCGAGCCCCTTGGGCCCGTTGGTGATGTTCACCGGGTGGTCCAGGTTGTTCAGGAACACGCGGATGATCTCGCCGAAGCCCAGGGTGACGATCGCCAGGTAGTCGCCGCGCAGCTTGAGCGTGGGCGCGCCCAGCAGGATGCCGAAGATGCCCGCCAGCCCCGCCCCCAGCGGGATCACCAGCCACACCGAGGTGTGCAGGCCGTTGGGGAACATCTGCGCGAACCAGGGGAAGGCTTCCGACAGGTGCGGCGAGGCCATGAGGCCGTACATGTAGGCGCCGATGGCGAAGAAGGCCACGAAGCCCAGGTCCAGCAGGCCGGCATAGCCCACAACGATGTTCAGGCCCAGCGCCAGCAGCACGTACAGCAGCGCGGTGTCGGCGATGCGGACCCAGAAGTTGCCCGCCGACTGCAGCAGCAGCGGCAGGATGCACAGCGCCAGGGCGCCGAGCACCCAGACGACGGTCTTGTTCTGCTTGTTGATCATGCTGCGTCTCCGTCAGGCGCGGTCGGCGACGCGTTCGCCCAGCAGGCCGGAGGGCCGCAGCGTGAGCACCACGATCAGCACGATGAAGGCGAAGATGTCGGAGTAGTGGCTGCCCAGCACGCCCCCCGTGAGCACGCCCAGGTAGCCGGAGCCGATCGACTCGATCAGCCCCAGGAGCACCCCGCCGACGACAGCGCCCGCGAGGTTGCCGATGCCGCCGAACACCGCGGCGGTGAAGGCCTTCAGCCCCGGCAGGAAGCCCATGGTGTGCTGCACCGTGCCGTAGTTGGAGGCGTACATCACGCCGGCG
>DASWUI010000536.1:0-13646 GCA_036401715.1 Ramlibacter sp.
ACCGCGCCGCCCGCGCGATCTTCGGCTACGAGTCGGCGGAGGTGGTGGGGCGCTCCGCCGGGCTGCTGTTTCCGTCCGGGGAGCGGGCCGGCGACCCGCTGCAGGCGGAGATGCGGCAGGCGCGCGCGCACGGCAAGGCGAGCGACGACCGCTGGCTGGTCGCGCGCGACGGCCGCCGCCTCTGGGCCGAGGGCGTGCTGACCGCGCTCGAGGATGAGCAGGGCCGGCCGGCCGGCTTCTGCAAGGTGGTGCACGACGCGACGCAGCGCCACCTCGCGGCCGAGGCCCTGCGCGCCGCCAAGGAGGAAGCGGACCGCGCCAACCAGGCCAAGGACCGCTTCCTCGCGGTGCTCTCGCACGAGCTGCGCACGCCGCTGGCGCCGATCACCACCGCCGTGCACGTGCTGGAGAAGGTCGCCACCCTGGACGAGCGGCACCGCGAGCTGCTGCCGATGATCCGCCGCAACGTGGCGCTGGAGGCCCGGCTGATCGACGACCTGCTGGACCTCACCGCCATCAGCGCCGGCAAGGTCAGCCTGCAGCGCGGGCGCGTGGACATGCACCAGCTCACCCGGGCGGTGCTCGAGATGGTGCAGGAGACGCTGCAATCCAAGGCGATCGCGCCGGAGCTCCGGCTGGAGGCGGCGCACCCCTTCGTGCATGCCGACCAGGCACGGATGCAGCAGGTGCTGTGGAACATCGTGCGCAACGCGGCCAAGTTCACGCCGGAAGGCGGCCGCATCGTGATCCGCAGCGCCAGCCGCGACGGCGAATTCACGCTCGCCTGCACCGACTCCGGCATCGGCATCGCGCCCGACGCGCTGGTGCGCATCTTCAGCCCCTTCGAGCAGGCCGATGCCGAGGTCTCCCGCAGCTATGGCGGGCTGGGCCTGGGGCTCGCGATCGCCCAGGGTCTGGTGCAGCAGCATGGCGGCCGCATCCGCGCCAGCAGCGACGGGCCCGGCAGCGGCTCGACCTTCAGCATCGTGCTGCCCTGCGCCGGCGAGCCGGACCCGGCCGCCGCGCCGCACGAGGCGCCGCTGCCCGCCGCCAGAGCCGAGCGCAAGCGCGTCCTGCTGGTGGAAGACAACGAGGACGCGGCCATGGCGCTGGCGATGTGCCTGGAGGGCTACGGCTACGTCGTGCACCACGTGAGCACCTGCGCCGATGCGCTGCGCACCGCGCGCGGCGGCGGCTTCGACGCCGTGCTCACGGACCTGGGACTGCCGGACGGCAGCGGCATCGAGGTGGGCCGGGCCTTGTCCGCCGAGCTGCCCGTCCTGGCCCTCAGCGGCTACGGGCGCGAACAGGACCGCGTGCGCTCGGCGGCGGCCGGATTCGCCGCCCACCTGATCAAGCCGGCGGACCCCGCCGAGGTGCATGCCAAGCTCGTGCAGGTGCTGTCCGTCCCGGGCTCCAGCGCGTAGTCCGCCGCTAAGCTCGACGGGGGGCCGGCGTCGGACGGTCCTTGCCGTCCGGGTCTTACAGCCGGGCTTGTGCCGGCCTCCCACAATGCATGCATCACCAATCAAGGGAGTCTAGCCATGCGCAAAACCGCTTTCGTCCTCGCCGGCATCGCCGCCGCTTCCATCGCCCTCGTCGGCTGCGACGTGCAGAAGACCGAGGAAGGCAGCGTCAGCGTGCCCAAGTACGAGGTCTCCAAGACCCAGGAAGGCGAAGTGAACCTGCCGAAGTACGACGTGGACGCGCCGAAGGTGGACGTCACCACGGAAGAGAAGACGGTGGACGTGCCCAAGGTGGGCGTCTACACCGAGAAGGAAACGCTGACCGTGCCGAACATCAACGTCACGCCCGCCCAGGACGACGACAAGACGGCGCAGAAGAAGTAAGCCACTCCGGCGGTGGACCGCCGCGTCGAGGGGCCGCACCGCGGCCCTTTTTTCGTGGCCTGGCCGCCGGGAGCGCCGGTTTCCCCAAGGGAGCGGCGTCGGCCGTGTCTGGCACGCGTGACAGACAAATCCTCCAACTGGGCCGCAGCGCCCCGCTGCGCTTCGAAGCGCCTTAGACTCGGCCAGGCCCGCACCATCGCGGGAACAGTCGCCCGTGCCCAATAGCATCACCACCCACGTCCTGCTCGTCGACGACCAGCCGGCCAACCTGCTCGCGCTGGAAGCGGCGCTCGATACGCTGGGCGTGAACCTCGTGCGCGCGGTCTCCGGGCCGCAGGCGCTCGCGGCGCTGGAGAAGCAGGACTTCGCGGCGGTGCTGCTGGACGTGCGCATGCCGGGCATGGACGGTTTCGAGGTCGCGCGCGAGATCCGCTCGCGCCCGCGTTCGCGTTTCACCCCGATCCTGTTCGTCACGGCCGGTGACGACCCGGACGAGGCGATGCTCTCCGCTTACGCCCTGGGCGCCGTCGACTTCCTGGCCAAGCCGCTGCGCACCGAGGTGCTCAAGGCCAAGGTGGGCGTGTTCGTCGAACTCTACCGCAGCAAGGAGGAATTGCGCCTGCGCGAGCGGCGCGATTTCGAGCAGCGCCTGGAGGCGAAGGAGGAGCGTTACCGCGCCCTGTTCGAATCCATCGACGAGGGCTTTTGCGTGGTCAAGCTGCTGCGCGATGCCGACGGCAAGGTCCGCGACTACCGCTTCGAGGAGGCGAACGAGGCCTTCACCATGCACACGGGCCTGCACGATGCCGTGGGCAAGACCATCCGCGAGCTCGTGCCCGAGCACGACGAGCACTGGTTCTCCCTCTACGACCGCGTGGCGCGCACCGGCCAGGCCACCCGCTTCGTCAACGAGGCGAAGGCCATGAAGCGGTGGTTCGACGTCTACGCGACCCGGCTGGGCGGCCCCGGCAGCGACCTGGTCGCCATCCTGTTCTCGGACATCACGCAGCGCCTGGTCGCCGAGCAGGACCTGCGCCGCCTGAACGAGGAACTGGCGCAGGCCAACCGCCGCAAGACCGAGTTCCTCGCGACGCTGGCGCACGAATTGCGCAACCCGCTGGCGCCGCTGTCGAACGGGCTGCACCTGATGCGCATGGCTTCCACCAAGCCGGAGGTGCTGGAGAAGACGCGGCAGATGATGGAGCGCCAGATCCAGCACATGGTCCACCTGGTGGATGACCTGCTGGACGTGGCGCGCATCAGCACGGGCAAGGTGGAGCTGCGCCGCCAGCGCATGGACCTCAGGGAGGTGGTGGCCACCGCGGTGGAGACGAGCGCCTCCCTGGTCGACGCGGGCGGGCACAAGCTCAACGTGGAACTGCCCTCGCAGCCCCTGCCCATGGACGCGGATCCCACCCGCATCGCCCAGGTGGTGAGCAACCTCCTGAACAACGCCGCCAAGTACACCCCGCCGGGCGGCCGGATCGCGCTGAAGGTGCGGGTGGAAGGAGGCGAGGCCGTGCTCAGTGTCACCGACACCGGCATCGGCATCGCCCCCGATGCGATCGAGAAGGTGTTCGAAATGTTCGCGCAAGTCCCCAGCGCCGGCAAGCCGCAAGGCGGCCTCGGCATCGGGCTGTCGCTGGTGCAGAGCCTCGTGGCCCTGCACGGCGGCAGCGTCCACGCCACCAGCCCCGGCATCGGCCAGGGCAGCACGTTCACGGTGCGGCTGCCGCTGCTGGCCGCCGGCTCCGATGCCGCCTCGGGGCCGGCAGCCTCCCCTTCGCCCGGCAAGCCCGGGCAGCTTCAGGTGCTGGTGGTGGACGACAACCAGGACGCCGCCGAGAGCCTGGGCGTGCTGCTGGACATCGAGGGCCACGCGGCGCACATCGCGCACACCGGCGCCGAGGCACTGCAGCTGGCGCAGTCGCAGCCGCTGGACGTGGTGTTCCTGGACATCGGCCTGCCCGACATGACGGGCTACGACGTGGCCAGGCGCATGCGCCTGCTCCCCGGCATGCAGAAGACCCTGCTGGTGGCGCTCACGGGCTGGGGCACGCAGGACGACCGGCAGCGCACGCGCGATGCCGGGTTCGACCGGCACCTCACCAAGCCCGCGGAGCTGCCGGCGGTCGAGGAGCTGCTGCGCGCCGCGGCCCAGGCCAAGCGCGCGGAATAGGCCCACGGCGCGCCGGGCTACAGGCGCGCGAGCAGCCCGCGCGCGATGCCTTCGAGCTCGCGGCCGAGGGCGGCGATCACCGCGCTGTCCTCCCCTTCGCTGCGCGCCCGCTGCCACAAGGCCGCCAGCTCGCCGCTGCGCGCCTCCACCGCGGCCACCACCTCGCTGCGCCAGGTCCCCGGCGCGCCCGCTTCGCCGGGCTGCAGGGAACGGTGGGCGACGGCCAGGTAGGCGAGCAGCAGGCTCTCGGTGAAGGTCTGCAGCAGCTCGTCGCTCACCTGCACCTGGGGCTGGCCGCCCGGCGTGCCGCGGTTCTTCCACAGCGCCGCCGCGTAGGCGGCGCCGCCGCCGATCATCGCGCCCAGAGCCGTCGCCGCGCCCAGGGTCAGGCCGCCGGTGATCAGGTCGATGCCCGCGCCCATCGCCGCTCCGGTGGCCGCGCCCGCCATGCCCGCCTGCGGCGTGTCCACCGTCTGCTGCTCCTGGAAGCCGCTGTCCATGCGCGAGGCCGACAGCGGCGCCACCGGTACCCCGGTGCGGTGCAGCTGCACGAGCCCGGCGAACACGCCGGCCTCCCCGTCCTTCAGCCGCTTGAGCAGCGCGCCGCGGGCACCTTCCCGCGCGCGCTGGGCGGCATCGCGTTCGGCCGCGCTCACCAGGTGGCGCAGGCTCACCGGGGCGCTGCCGACTTCCTCGGCATCGCAGGCGGCGCGCACCAGTTCGCCGGCCACCAGCCGCATGGCTTCGGAGAAGCGCACCGCGTTGCGGTCCTTCCAGGTCGCGGCCACCCGCTCGAAGCCGGCCCGCTTGGCCGTGGGCAGCCGCGGGGCGATGGCCTCCAGCAGCACGGGATCGCGCAGCCAGTGCGCCGTGCAGCGCGCCAGCGGCAGCACCTCCGCGGCGAGGCCCAGCCGCTGCACCGCGGCCCGGTAGGCCGCTTCCTCCTCGCCCACCAGCACCAGCGCAGGCTGCGCAACCCAGTGCAGCAGCCGGGTGGACTGCTGGACGTCCGCGGCGGCGGAAGGCAGCAGCAGCATGAGGTCGGTGTCCGCGAGCGCCGCCTGCACGGCGTCGCGTTCCTGCACCCGCGGCGCCGCCTTGAAGCGGCCCAGGAGATCCTGCAGCCAGGCCTGCGCCGCGGCACCGCCGCCGGCGTGGGCCGCCACCGCCGGGGCCGGCGGACGGAAATCCGGCGGGACCTCGAACACGCGCAGCGCGTCCCCGCGCGCTGTGCTCAGCACCGTCCAGGGCGCGTGCTCGCGCGGCGGCGCATGGTCCGCCACTTCGCGCAGCATGCGCACGAGGGCCTCGCGGGCCGCCGCATCCGAACTCACCACCCCGATCGTCACGCGCGCCGGGCTCACGCGCGAGAGCACCTGCACGAAATAGGCATCGCGCAGGTCGATCCGCAGGACCCGGGCGCGCCGGCGGCGCTGCCACGCCGTCCAGCCGGCCAGCAGCACGCGCGGCAGCACCACCACGAGCAACAGCAGCGCCACGTACATCCACACCCAGCGGCGCGCCTCGTCCAGCCCCACCTGCGCGCCGGAGCGGAAGGCCATGCGCTCCAGGTCGGCGACGCTGAAGCCCTCGAAGGGCAGCAGGGCGACCACCGGCGCGAACAGCACGGACAGGAACGCGTGGACCTGCTCCACGCCCAGGAGGGTGCTCTCCCAGCCGACGCGGTACTCGCGCACGATGCCGCCCAGGACGATGGAGAACGCCAGGCCCAGGCCCCAGGCCGCCGCCGACAGGTGCAGCAGCTGCTTCCACCACAGCCACTGCTGGCTGCCGGCCGCCTGCCACCAGTGCTGCTGGAAGCGGGCGAGGACGTCGGCGCGCAGCCGGCCCGTGCGGCGCCCGGGCCCGGGCACGCCGGCGATCCAGCGCTGCAGCCCCGCCCAGGGCGCGCGCGCGTTCCATGCCGCCGGCAGCACGGAGGTGAGCACGAGCAGCAGGTAGACGGCCAGGTTCCACGCGAGCACGCCCAGCAGCGCGGGCGACAGCATGTTGACCTGCTGCGGGTTGTCCACCCGGTCGATCGCCGCGCCCAGCAGGCAGGCGGCCAGCGGCAGGCCTGCCATGAGCCAGGGCCGCCAGGGCTCCCGGTCCTGGAGCGCCGCGATGCGCGGGTTGCGGTTCTCGACGGCGGCCAGCATGCGGCGCGCGCGCTGCTGCAGGTAGTCGCCGAAGTCGATGCTGCCGCCGCTGCCCTGGCGGCTGGATTCCAGCGCCTCGCGCTCCAGCTGTTCGCGCTCGACCTCGCTCAGCAGCTTGCCCTGCGTGTCCACGTCCTCGATGGCGCGCACCAGCACCAGCTGCCTGGCGCGGGCTTCGTCGAGTTGCAGGATTCCGTCTTCCACTTTCTCCGCGAGTCTAGGTGCCGGACCAGCTGCCTGTCGCGGGGCGACACAAGCAGTAACCCTTGTACATCAAACTTCGCCCCCGCGCGTCGGCCCGGACATGGCGCCGGCGTTGAATGCTCTGCGGGGCATTGGGTGTCACCCCGTCAAAGGCAGTACGACATGGACAGCGTCGGCGACGAGAAGGCGGGCCAGCGGCCCGGCGGCGAGGCCGGCCCGCGCCCCGCGCAAAGCGGCGAGGGCTCCCGCAGCGCCATGGAGCAGCTCATCCAGCAGGAAAGGACCCGGCGCGATGCGCAGCTGCCCCGGGAGGACGGCGGACCCGCGGACGCGGACCCCGCGGCCCGGGCGGCGTTCCCCCTCAGCGCGCCTGTCGCAGGAACCGGCGCACGTTGTCCGGATCGTGGCCGACGTACGTGACGGCGTGCTCCAGCTCCTCCTCGCTGCAACCGAGCCAGTTGCACCAGTTGCGGCGCTCCCACGCCGGCTCCAGGTGGATCAGCAGCTGTTCCGCCGCCATCTTGTTCGTGTCTTCGGACATGGTCAGTTCCTCCTAGCCGATGAATCCAGAGTAGGCGGTAGCCCGGGCTGGCGCGGCAGGACAGGCCAGCGCCGCGCCGTGCGCCAAGGCTCGCGGGGGGTGTAGGACCTCGGCGCGACGGCCCGCGGCCCCGGGTGCGGCGCACCCGGACCCGTCCTGCCGGGGCCTAAGCCGTCCGACTACATGGGCGCGGCGCGGAGGGCGCGAGGATGGGGCATCCAAGGAGCCCGACCATGCTGCTGCGCAAGCTCATCGCCTTTGCCATCACCTCCGGACTCGCCAAGAAGGCCTGGGACCACTACCGCAGGCCCCAGGCGAAGATGCCGGTGGACATCACCGAAGTGGTGGCGCGGCCCGTCGCCACCGCGGATCCGGCGGAGCGCCGCTCGCGCAAGCTCGGCGCGCGGCGCCGCAAGGAAGGACCGAGTTCGTAACGTGGCCGATACGCGGGGCGATTAAACTGCCCCGATGTACCAGAAACCCCTGCTGATCCTAGCGATCGCCGCCGCTTGCGCCACCACGGCGCAGGCCCAACAGACATCCACGCCCGCGAAGAAGGAACTCGTCGCGCGCATCCTGAAGATCCAGCAGCCCGCCATCGACAACATGGCGCGCGGGCTGGTGCAGGAACCGCTCGGGCCGCTGATGGAAAGCGCCGACGGCGCGCTGCGCGCCCGGGTGCCGGCCGACAAGCGCGAGGCGGTGGCCAAGGGCATCGAGGCGGACGCCAAGAAATACGTAGACGAAACCGTGCCGATCGTGCGCGACCGCGCCAACAAGCTCGCCCCGACCACCATCGGCCCGATCCTGGAGGAGAAGTTCACCGAGGAGGAACTGCGGCAGGTCGTGTCCATCCTCGAATCGCCGGTGCTCGCCAAGTTCCAGGCGGCCGGCGTCGACATCCAGCGCGCGCTGGTGGAAAAGGTGGTGGCCGAGACCCGTCCGCAGGTGGAAGGCAAGTTCCGCACGCTGGAGGACACCATCGCCAGGCGGCTGGGCGTGCCCAGCGGCAACGGCGCGGCGGCGGCCCCGGCCCCGGCCGGCAGCCGCGCGGCGGCGCCCAAGAAGTAAGAAAGGCGGCCCGCGGCCGCCTTTTCCCTGTTGCGCGCCCTTCAGGCCGCGGCGTCGGGCGCCGGCTGGGCGTTGCCGGCGGCGCCGTTGAGGCCCACCTTGCTGTCGAAGCTGAAGCACGCCGCCTCGAACGAGCGGATCTCGTGCAGCGCCTCCTTCAGGCTCATCTCGCCCAGGTCCATCAGCTTGCCGGCCAGGTGCTCGGTCAGCGGCTTCAGGCGCGCCAGCGTGGCCTTGGTCTCGCCATAGAGGCGCTCGCTCTGCATCTCCATGATGGAGCGCGTTTCCTCGTCCACGGTGCGGTTGCCCGAGTCGTTCAGCGCGCCGAAGTTCAGGCGCGTCTTGCGGTACATGCCCATTTCGGCCACCGCGTGGTGCAGCAGCTTGGTCACGCGGGTGATGTCGTTGTGGGCGCCGTTGGTGGTGCCCTCCTCGCCGAAGAACAGTTCCTCGTTGGCCATGCCGCCCAGCAGCACGCGCACGTCGTGCTCGATGTCGGACTTGGTCTTGAGCAGGTTGTTGCCCTGCTTGTGGAACACGAAGCCCAGGGCATTGTTGCGCGGGTTGGCCTTCAGCGAGATCTTGATGGTCTTCATCTCCGCCTGCAGCTTGTCCCAGTCGCCGCCGGCGCGCTTGCGCTCCAGCTCGAAGTCCACCAGGAAGTGGCCCCACTCGTGGATGGCGATGATGCGGCGGTCGCGCTCGCGCTCCTTGGTGGTGTTGGCGTTGACGTTGCCCACCAGCACGCGCTCGGCGGCCTGCATCAGCGTCTCGGCGTCGATCAGCTCGCCGGCCTGCACCGCGGTGATGCCGGCCTGGTTGACGATGGTTTCCAGGTCCGCCGGGCTGCGGCCTTCCGTGATCTCCACGAAGTGGCGCAGGTCCAGCTCGGGGGCGACCTTCTCGGCGCGCTGCGACAGGTAGTGTTCGATGATCGCGCGGCGCTCTTCCTTGTTCGGCAGGCGGAAATCCACCTTCATCTGGAAGCGGCGCAGCATCGCCTCGTCCATGGCCATGGACTCGCTGTTGAAGTTGGAGGCCACGATCCAGATGATCTCGGCCTCGGCCTTGGTGCGCACCCCGTCCAGGATCGCCAGCAGCGAGTTCTGGGTGTCGTCGTCGAACTTGCGGTGGCCGCCGCGCTTCATGAACAGGTCCTGCGCCTCGTCCAGGAACACGATGCAGCGCTTGCGGCGCTTGGCCATCGAGGAGATCCGCGCGAGCGTGTTGGAGCCGCCGGCGACGTAGCCGGTCTCCAGGTTGGCCGCCGAATGGAACAGGATCGGCAGGTTCAGCTCCTTGGCCAGGTAGCTGGCCAGCTTGGTCTTGCCGGTGCCCGCCGGGCCGCTGAACATCACGTTGAACGGCTTGTTGATGCCGTACTCCGCGTATTCGGCGCGGCGCTCGTACTGGTCCTTGATCTGCCGCACCTCGCTCTTGATGTCGTCCATGCCGACCAGGTCGTCGATGGACCCGTGCACCTGGTTGGGTTCGATGAAGCGCAGGGACTTGAACTGGCCCTTGAGGTGGAACGCGAGGAAACCCAGCAGCCCGATGGTGAGGGCGGCGGACAGCACGCCGCTCACGCCGGCCTTCCAGCCGTCCTTCTCCGACTGCGGCCGCGCGCCGGCGAAGCGTTCGTCCAGCTTTTCCAGCATGTCCAGGCTGCTGGCGCCCAGTTCGCCGCGCGGGATGAAGACCAGCTTGCCGCCCCACGGGGCATTGACGGCCTTGTCCGCGAAGATCTTGGTCTCCATGTCGCTGGGGTAGTAGGCGTACTGCCTGCCCTGCGACTCGATCAGGACGATGCGCTCCGAGACGTTCCACATCAGCGGCTTGTAGATGACGCTGATGCGGTCCACCGGGTTGCGTTCCAGGAAGCCGAGCACCGAGCCGGAGCCGAACACCACCGGCAGCTGGTCGTTCAGCGTCCACATGGCCTCGGCCCCGGACTGGCCGGCCATCGCCTTGACCTGCTCGGCGACCGCGGCCTGGCGCTGCCAGACCACGAAGGAGTAGCTGCCGGTGACCGGGATCAGGATGGCGACCGCGATCACCATCAGCTTGACCGCGGTGCTCTGGATCGTGTACCAGTCGGACAGGCGCGCGCCCAGCTTCTTCAGGCTGAGCCACGGGCGGGGCGCGCTTGCGTCCTCGGACGCGGCTTCCACGGGGTCTTTGCTGGCGGACAGGTCGGACATGGTGTTCCTGCTGGAGGTCGTGACGCGCCGCGCGCGTCCACTCACGAAATTCGTCAACGGCCTCCCCGGCAGGAGGTCCTCGTTGTCAGAGTCATCCTACAGAAAGGGTTCCAGAGAGGCGAGTTCAAAAAATGGGCTGTCGCCGGGCTGCCTTGGGCGCCGTGACAAATTCACGAAAGGTGCTGTTGGCAAATCGCCGCAAGGACACACGCGTGTGCGGGTCGCGGAACCCGGCACGCGTCCTGCAATCAGAGACAGTGAGCCGGGTTCTTTTTCAAGTTTCTTTCCCGGCTACTTATCCCCTCGGGGCACGCGCTGCCCCGGGGGATTTTTTATTGTGCCCCGCGCACGTTTCCGGGGCATGAAGCCGCCGCTACGCCCCCATCCGGCCGCGGGGCTTGCCGCCCGGGGATTGCTACAGTGCCGGCCATGGCCCAACTCGAGCAACTCCGCAGCCAGCGCTGGCTGGCACGCAACGAATTCCGCAGCTTCAACCATCGCTCCCGGATCATGCAGATGGGGTACGACCCCAAGGACTGGGAAGGCAAGCCGGTCATCGCGATCCTGAACAACTGGAACGACTTCAACCCCTGCCACCAGCACTTCAAGCACCGGTCGGAAGAGGTCAAGCGCGGCGTGCTGCAGTCCGGCGGCTTCCCCCTGGAACTGCCCACCGTGTCCCTCGGCGAGGTGCTGATCAAGCCCTCCGCCCTCCTCTATCGCAACATGCTGGCGATGGAGGTGGAGGAGATGATCCGCGCCTACCCCGTGGACGGCGTGGTCCTCATGGGCGGCTGCGACAAGACGACGCCGGCCATGCTGCTGGGCGCCACCAGCGCCGACGTGCCCGCGATCTTCCTGCCCGCCGGCCCCATGCTGCGCGGGAACTCCCGCGGCCAGACGCTCGGCTCGGGCTCCGACGCCTTCAAGTACTGGGACGAACGCCGCGCCGGCACCATCACCGAGCCGCAGTGGATGTCCATCATCGGCGGCATCGCCCGCAGCGCCGGCACCTGCATGACCATGGGCACGGCCAGCACCATGACTTCGATCGCCGAGGCGATCGGCATGGCGCTGCCGGGCGCGTCCTCCATCCCGGCGGTCGACGCCGGCCACCAGCGCATGGCCACGGCCTGCGGCCGCCGGATCGTGGAGATGGTGCGGGAGGACCTGCGCCCCTCGAAGATCCAGACCCGCGAGGCCTACCTCAACGGCATCAGGGTGGCGATGGCGCTGGGCTGCTCCACCAACGCCATCATCCACCTGATCGCGCAGGCGCGCCGGGCGAAGCAGGACATCTCGCTGGCCGACTTCGACCGCATCAGCCGGGAAGTGCCGGTGCTGGCCAACATCCGGCCCAACGGGACCAGCCAGTACCTGATGGAGGACTTCTATTACGCCGGAGGCCTGCCGGCCCTGATGCAGCGCATCCGCGGGCACCTGCGGCTGGACCAGCTCACCGTGACCGGCAAGACCCTGGGCGAGAACATCGAGGGCGCCGAGTGCTTCAACGACGACGTGATCCGGCCGCTGGCGGACCCGGTCTACAAGGAGGGCGCGCTGGCGGTGCTGCGCGGCAACCTCGCCCCCGACGGCTGCGTGATCAAGCCTTCGGCGATGAGCGAGAAGTTCATGAAGCACAGCGGCCCGGCGGTGGTGTTCGACGACTACGCCAGCATGAAGAAGATGCTGGACGACGAGAACGCGGACGTGACCGAGGACCACGTGATCGTGCTGCGCAACGCCGGGCCCAAGGGCGGCCCCGGCATGCCGGAATGGGGAATGATTCCCATGCCGGTGAAGCTGCTCAGGCAGGGCAAGCGCGACATGCTGCGCATCAGCGACGCGCGCATGAGCGGCACCAGCTACGGCGCCTGCGTGCTGCACGTGGCGCCGGAGGCCTTCGTGGGGGGCAACCTCGCGCTGGTGAAGACCGGCGACCGCATCGCCGTGGACATCCCGAACCGCACGATCCACGTGGACGTGTCCGACGAGGAACTGGCCAGGCGCCGTGCCGCCTGGACGCCCCCGCCGCCGCGGTTCACGCGGGGGTACGGGCACATGTTCACGCAGCACATCCTGCAGGCGAACGAAGGGTGCGACATGGATTTCCTGCAGTCGCAGTTCGGGGAGGCGGCGGGGGAGCCGGATATCTATTGATGCCGGTCGGTGTCGCGGTTCGGGCTGCGGCGCCCACCACGACCTGCAGCCGGGCGCCCATGCGTAGGTCGTGGTGAGCGGCGCCAGCCCGGACCGCGAGACCCCGCCTCACGCCAACGAACTCGCCGCCCGCCAGAACCCCTCCGCGAACTCCCCCATCCCCGCCGCGTCGCGGTACAGCCGGATCTCCACCGGCAGCCGCCAATGCACCGGCCCGGTCACCTGCAGCCGGCCTGCCCGGAGTTCCTCGCGCACCAGCGATTCGGGCAGCCACGCCAGGCCGCGGCCTTCCAGCGCCATGGTCTTGAGCACCGACGCCAGGTAGGCGGTGAACACCGGCTGCCAGCCCGCGGCCGCCAGTTCATGGCCCAGCGCCTGGCGCACGATCCGCCCCAGCCCCGATTCGTCGCTGAACCCGAGCAGCGCGTGCGCCGGCGCCCCCTGCGCCTGCACCGGCAGCAGCACGTCCGCGCCGATCGCCACCGAAGGCACGCCCGCGGCATCGAGCTCGCCGCGCGCGCCGGCGGGCGCATGGGCGATGACGAACTGCACCTGCCGCTGCGCCAGCAGCGCCTCGCAGCGCGGGAGCACGTCCGACACCAGCCGGATCGGTCCGCGCGACGCGTGGGGTTCCAGCCGCTGCAGCCAGCCGGGCACGAAGGTGAAGGACAGCGCGTGCGTCGCGGCGAGCCGCAGCGTGGCCGCGTCCGCCTCCGCCGTCGCCCGCGCTTCGGGCGGCAGCCGCGCCACCCGCGCCAGCAGGTCCTCGGCGCGGGGCCGGAACCATTCGCCGGCCGCAGTCAGCCGCGCGGGCTGGGTGCTGCGGTCGAACAGCTCCACGCCGAGCCACTCCTCCAGCGCGCGCACGCGCCGGCTGAACGCCGGCTGCGTCATGTGCCGGTCCTCCGCGGCCCGGGAGAAGCTGCCGCTGGCGGCGAGCGCGAGGAAATCGTCCAGCCAGGCGACGTTCATGGGCGGTGCCGTGGCGGCATGAAGGAAGGCCAAAAAGGAATTGGCGCGCCGGGAGCGCACTGGCGATGATCACGCCCTGCCCCTACCGGAGTCACCATGAAGATCGTCGAGATCCGCGAGAAGACCGTCCCCATCAGCTCCCCCATCCGCAATGCGTACATCGACTTTAGCAAGATGACGCTGAGCCTGGTCGCCGTGATCACCGACGTGGTCCGCGACGGCAGGCCGGTCGTCGGCTACGGCTTCAATTCCAATGGCCGCTACGGCCAAGGCCAGCTGATGCGCGAGCGCTTCCTGCCCCGCATCTTG
>DASWUI010000537.1:0-2185 GCA_036401715.1 Ramlibacter sp.
GGCGGACACGGTGGCGTATGCCTGGGGCGGCGAGACCATCGTGGTCGACGGCCAGCCGGTGGGCGAACTCAGCTCCGCGGGTTTCAGCCCGCTGGCCGGCGCCTGCGTCGGCCTCGGCTACGTGCGCGGGCCGGCGGCCAGCATCACGCACACCGGCAGCGCGGCGCACATCCTGTTGTGGGGCGAGAAGGTGGCCGTGCACCTGCACGACCACTGGCCACCGCGCTGAGCGTTCAGCCGGCGCGGTCTTCCTGGGGCGGGGCGGGGTCCACCTGCGGCGCGGCGTCCTCGCCGTGGCGGGTGGCAGCGTTGCTGCTTTCGCTCAGGCGGGCGAGCTGCTTTTCCAGCAGCTGGCGTTGCAGCGTCTTGCCGAGCTCCTTCGTGTAGTACGCGACCTCGAACTCCGGCCTGCCCCCGTTCGGTTTCCTGTTCCTGTCGGGCATCACCGGGCGAGCATAGCAAGCAGGCGCTCACATTCTGTAGGAAGAGGCCGCGTCGCATGTGGGACGACTCTGACTTGGCGCAAGCTCCCCTCTACTGTCGTGCTGAGCGCGTTGCGGCAGCGATGGGAGCTGCGTAGGATGGTCCTCCCTTTTTCCTCTGGAGGGTCCGTTCGTGGGAACACATCGCGACATCGCCTCGCGCCGCACGCTGGCCCTCGTGGGCCCGAGTGCCGCGGGCAAGACCAGCCTGGCCGAAGCCTTGCTGTGGAAGGCCGGGGCGGTGGGCGCACCCGGCAGCGTAGAGAAGGGCAGCACGGTGTCCGACCAGGACCCGCTGGAAAAGCGCGCCCTGCGCTCGCTCAACACGACGCTGATGCACTTCGAGCATCGCAGCATCACCACCCACCTGGTCGACACGCCCGGCGCGCCCGACTTCCTCGGGCAGTCGCTGCCCGCGCTGGAAGCGGTGGAGACCGCGGCGGTGGTCATCAACGCCGCCACCGGCATCGAGCCGCTGGCGGTGCGCATGATGGAGTGGGCGAAGCAGCGCGAACGGGACCGCATCATCATCGTCAACAAGATCGACGCGCAGGGCGTGAACCTGCAGGCGCTGGTGGGCGAGATCCAGGCGGCCTTCGGGCGCGAGTGCCTGCCGCTGAACCTGCCCTCGCAGAAGGGCGAGCGCGTGCTCGACTGCTTCTGGAAGATGAAGGACGAGGGGCCGCCGCCCGATTTCTCCTCGGTGGAGCAGGCGCACCGCGCGCTGGTGGAGCAGGTGGTGGAGGTCGACGCGGCGTTCGTGGAACGCTACCTCAATGACGGCGACGTCGACCCGGCGGAACTGCACGCGCCGCTGGAGCAGGCGCTGCGCGAAGGCCACCTGGTGCCGATCTGCTTCGTGTCCGCGCGCACCGGCGCCGGCGTGCCCGAACTGCTGGACGTGATCGAGCGCCTGCTGCCCGACCCGACGGAGAGCAACCCGCCCGCCTTCCTGGAAGGCGAAGGCGATACCGCCAGGCCGATCTCCGCGGTGGTGGATCCGGACAAGCACGTGCTGGCGCACGTGTTCAAGATCACGCAGGATCCCTACGTCGGCAAGATGGGCGTGATCCGCGTGCACCAGGGCACCATCACGAAGGACAGCCAGCTGTACGTGGGCGACGGGCGCCGCCCTTTCAAGGTGGGCCACCTCTTCATGCTGCAGGGCAAGGAGCTGAAGGAGGTGGCGAAGGCGGTGCCGGGCGACCTGTGCGCGATCGCCAAGGTGGAGGAACTGCACTTCGACGCGGTGCTGCACGACGCGGCGGAGGATTCGCACATCCACCTCAAGCCGCTGGAGTTCCCGGTGGCGGTGCACGGCCTGGCGATCGCGCCCAAGCGGCGCGGTGACGAGCAGCGCCTGCACGACATCCTGCAGAAGCTGGTGAGCGAGGACCCCTGCCTGCGCGTGGAGCACGTCGCCACGACCAACGAGACCGTGGTCTACGGCCTGGGCGAACTGCACCTGCGCACGCTGCTCGACCGCCTCACGGAAGTGCACAACTGCCAGGTCGACACGCGGCCGCCGCGCATCGCCTACCGCGAGACCGTCACGGCGCCCGCGGAAGGGCACCACCGCCACAAGAAGCAGACCGGCGGCGCCGGCCAGTTCGGCGAGGTGTTCCTGCGCATCGAGCCGCTGCCGCGCGGCAGCGGCTTCCACTTCGCCGACGAGGTCAAGGGCGGCGCGATCCCGAACAACT
>DASWUI010000538.1:0-5153 GCA_036401715.1 Ramlibacter sp.
CAGCCCGGCGAGCGCCGGCCGCGGCCAGGCGCTGCGCGGGCGCGCGGCCCTGGGGAACACCTCCGCCGCCGCCTGATTGACGATGCTGCGCGTCACCTGCGGCTGGCCGCCGGCATAGGCACCCAGCAGGGCGCGATCGCACAGCAGGTTGATCCGGCGCGGCACGCCGCCGGTGGCGGCATGCACCCGCTTGAGCGCCCGGGCGTCGAAGGGCAGCGGCCGGTCCAGGCCGCACACCTCCAGCCGGTGGCGCACGTACTGCAGGCTTTCCTCCTCGGACAGGGCCTGCAGGTGGTAGCGGGCGATCACGCGCTGGGCCAGCTGCTCCAGTTCCGGGCGCGCCAGCATGTCGCGCAGCTCCGGCTGGCCGATCAGGATGATCTGCAGCAGCTTGCGCTCGCTCGTTTCCAGGTTGGTCAGCAGCCGCAGCTGCTCCAGCACTTCCGGCGCGAGGTTCTGGGCCTCGTCGATCACCAGCCCGTTGTTGCGGCCGGCCGCGTGCGCCTGCAGCAGGTAGGCGTTCAGCGGGTCCAGGTAGTCCTTGACCGTCGCCGCGCGCTGCGTGGGCGGCGTCACCGGCACGCCGAACTCGTGGCAGACCGTCTCCAGCAGCTCGATGGCCGTCAGCTTGGGATTGAAGATGTAGGCGAGGTTGACGTGCGGCGGCACCTGTTCGAGGAAGCAGCGGCACACCGTGGTCTTGCCGGTGCCGATCTCCCCGGTCAGCAGCACGAAGCCGCCGCCGCCCTGCACGCCGTACAGCAGGTGCGCCAGCGCCTCGCGGTGCTGGTCGCTCATGAACAGCAGGCGCGGGTCGGGAGCGATCGAGAACGGCTCCTGCTTCAGCCCGAAATAGGCGGCATACATGGGCCTAGGATAGCGCCACCATGTAACGGGCCGCCTCCGTGCCCGCCCGGGTCAGGCCGCGGCGAGCACCGTGCGGCGCACGCGCCGCACGCGGAAGGCACTGGCGATCAGCAGCAGCTGCAGGCCCACGAGCACCAGCCAGACCTCGCGGTAGCGGGCAGCGTCCATGAGCGCGCCGAACACCAGGGGCGCGATGGCCTGGCCGACGTCAAGCCCGGAATAAACGACGCCGTAGACGCGCCCGGTGGCGTTCTCGGGGGTGGAGCGCTTGACGAGCATGTCGCGCGAGGGGCCCGCCGTGCCGCTGGCGAAGCCCATCGCGCCGAACAGCACCGGCACGGCGGCCGCCGCCACCGGCGCGAAGGCGATCGCCAGCGCCAGCAGCGCCGCCAGGCCGAAGCCGGCGGCAACGACCCGCTCGCAGCGGGCCGGATCGGAGGCCAGGAAGCCGCCGAGGACGGTGCCGCCCGCGCTGCACACCATGTAGGCCGTGACGCAGGCGGCCACCAGGGCGACCGGCATGTCCACGATCTGGCGGGCGGCCATCGGCGCGAAGGTCTGCACGCCGGTGAGCACGCCGGCATACACCAGGAAGAATGCGAAGCACATCCACACGGCCGGGATGCGCAGGAAGCCCAGGCTGCCGCCGTCGGCGGCGCCGGCCGCGGCTGGCCGGGTCGCGGGCGGCAGTTCGAGGCTGGAACGCTGCAGCCACAGCACGCCCAGCACCACCAGCGCGACCGCGCCCGCCGCGGCCAGCGCGATGCGCCAGTGGAAGGCGATCGCCAGCGGCACGACCAGCGCCGGACCCAGCGCCCAGCCGAGGGCCCCCGTGATGCCGTGCACGCTGTAGGCGTGCCCCAGGCGCGGCGGGCTCACCTTGCGATTGAGCAGCGTGTAGTCCACCGGGTGGAACACGCCGTTGCCGACCCCGGCGACGGCGGCCAGCAGCGCCATGGTCCAGTAGTTGGGCGCCAGCGCGAAGCCGAAGGCGGCCGCCGCGACCAGCGACAGGCCGGCGAACAGGACCGGGCGCGGACCGAAGCGGTCCACCAGGAAGCCGGAGGCGGTCTGCACGCCGCAGGACACGACGAAGAAGACCGTCATCAGGAAGCCGAGCTGGGTGTAGCTCGCGCCGAGGGCATCCTTGAGCCAGGGGAACAGCGGCGGCAGGATCAGCTGGCTGAAGTGGCTCACCATGTGGGCGATCCCCACCAGGCCGATCACGCCGGCGTCCCGCCGCAGGGGCACCGGGTTCGACAGGGCCGCGGAAGTCATGGGCGGGATCGTACGGGGGCCGCGGGTTTTCCGGAATGCGACGGAAAGACAGACATCGTCGAAAATCCGCCAATGCCGCCGCGCCGCAACGTCGTGCTCCACAGCGACGCCGACCTCTTCCAGCCCACCCGCGCGCGGCCGGTGCGCGTGCGCTCGCGCAACATCGCCGCGGACGCGCACTTCGAGCCGCACCGGCACGCCTGGGCGCAGATCGCCTACTGCGCCAGCGGCATCCTGCAGGTGGGCGCCGCCGACGCGGGCAGCGCCAGCGGCGAGGTGAACTACATCGTGCCGCCGTCGCGCGCGGTGTGGATCGCGCCGCGCGCGCTCCACTCGGTGCACGTGCTGGAGGCGGCGCACTTCCGCACCGTCTACATCCATGCCTCGGTCGCGCCTGCCGGCTGGGACGGCTGCCGCGTGCTGGTGGTCTCGCCGCTGCTGCGCGAGCTCGTCCCGGCCCTGGACGAACCCGGCCTGTCCCGCGCGCGCGAGGCGCTGCTCAGCGCGCTGCTGCTGGACGAACTGCGGGGGGCCGGCACCCAGGCGCTCGGCGTGCCGCTGCCGCCGGTGCAGACCGGGGACAAGCGGCTGCGCGCGCTGTGCGAAGCGGTGCTGCGGGCGCCCTCCGAGCGCGCCACCCTGGCGCAGTGGGCCGCCGACGTGGGCGCCAGCGAGCGCACCATGGCCCGCCTGTTCCGCGAGCAGCTGGGCACCAGCTACCAGCAGTGGCGCCAGCAGGCGGTGCTGGCGCACGCCCTGCCCCTGCTCGCGCGCGGGGTGGCGGTGGGACAGGTGGCGCTGGCGAGCGGCTACGCCAGCGAGAGCGCGTTCACGGCGATGTTCAAGGCGGCGATGGGACAGCCGCCCAGCCGCTTCCAGCCGCGCGCAGACTCCTAGCCCTCGGCGAGGTCCAGCCCGCGCACCCGGGTCGACCACTGGTGCAGCGCGAGGCCGGCGAGCATGGCCACGGTGAACACCAGCGCCTGCCAGTGGCCGGCCCCCAGCGCGACCAGCGCCGGCCCCGGGCAGAAGCCCACCAGCCCCCAGCCGACCCCGAACGCCAGGCTGCCCACCACCAGCCGGCGGTCCACGTCCGCCGCCGCCGGCAGCTGCATCGCGCCCCCCAGGAAGGCCCGGGTACGCCGGCGCGCCAGCGCGAAGGCGAACACGCTCGCGGCGATCGCCCCGGCCATCACGAAGGCGAGCGAGGGATCCCAGGTGCCGGCGAGGTCGAGGAAGCCGAGCACCTTGCCCGGGTCGCTCATGCCCGAGAGGATCAGGCCGAACCCGAACAGCAGGCCGACCAGGAATTCGACCGCGCGGCTCATGGCGCCGCCCAGCCCAGCACGTGGCGCACCACGAACACGGTGGCGATGCCCGTGCCCATGAACGCCAGGGTGGCGACCAGCGACCGCGGCGACAGCCTGGCCAGGCCGCACACCCCGTGGCCGCTGGTGCAGCCGGAGCCGTAGCCCGTTCCCCAGCCCACCAGCAGTCCGCCGGCGACCAGCAGGGCGGGGCCCGCTTCGATGCGGGCCGCCACCGGCCCGGCGAACAGGCTCCACAGCACCGGCGCGAGCACCAGGCCGGCGACGAAGGCGAGCCGCCAGCCGGCATCGCCGCGACCCGTGCGCACCAGTCCCGCCAGGATGCCGCTGATGCCCAGCACCCGGCCGTTGAGGAGGATGAACGCCGCGGCGGCCACGCCCAGCAGCACCCCGCCGGCCAGCGAGGCCCAGGGCGTGAAGTGGGCCCAGTCCACGCTCACCTGCGCGCCTTGCGCGGGCGCGCAGGGGTGCAGTACTGGAAGTAGAGCGTCTGCAGCACCGCCAGCGCCTCGGGGCTGGCGATGCGGTAGTAGATGTTCTTGCCCTCGCGGCGGGTCTCGACCAGTTCTTCCTCGCGCAGCACGGCCAGCTGCTGCGACAGGGTCGGCTGCATGATCCCCAGCAGCTCCTGCAGCTCGCCCACGTTCTTCTCGCCTTCGGACAGCTGGCAAAGCAGCAGCATCCGGTCCGGGTTGGACAGGACCTTCATCAGCGCGCAGGCCGCATCGGCAGCTTCACGCATCGCGTCGAGTTCGACCACGGTCTCCTGTGGCATGGGCTTTCTCCTGCTTGCGCGCCGGGACCGTTTTTCTGGTTGATTTGTCCGGCGTCAATACATCGTACCGGATTGCGCGTAAACAGGATGGAGAGCCCTCAACCGCCCCTGCGCCGCCGGCCGCCCGCCGGCGCGACGCTCGATGCGAACAGCCGGCTGTCCTCGGCGGAGCGCTCGTGCTGGCGCGCGATGCTGCCGCAGACGAGGTCGCACAGCGCGTACACCGAGGCGTCGCCGATGCTGTAGTAGACGGCCGTGCCGCGCGCCTCGCGCCGCACGAGCCCCTGCTGCGTCAGGAAGGACAGGTGGCGCGAAACGTTGGCGGAGGTGTAGCCCGTGAGCTGCGCCAGTTCGCCCACGTTGCGTTCGCCGCCGCGCAGGAGGTTGAGGATGTGCAGGCGCGTGGGTTCCGAGAGGGCCCGGAAATAGGAGGCCACCTGGTCCAGGGCTTCGGGTGGGAGACCTTCCATGACGGAACAAGTGTCGGTTGGAGTGGGCAGGTGCGCATCATGCCTCATGGCGTCGACCTTTCGTTCGTTGACTACTTGCATTATTAGCTATTTGGCTAAATAATAGAAGCCATGAAGCCCAGCCGTACCCAGGAGGATGCCGTGAAGAAGCAACGAACCACCCCCCGCCGCGTCCGCGCCGCCGCCGCATGGGCGGCCACCGCCCTCGCCGCGCTGGTGCTGGCCGCCTTCCAGACCATCGCCTTCGGCTCCGACGCCCCGGCCGATCGCGTCCCGCCCCCGGCGATCGCCACCGCGCCGGTGAGCGCCGCCGCCGGCAGCCAGAGCGCCAGCTTCGACGGCGTGGTCGAGGCGGTGCGCCAGACCCAGGTCGCGGCCCAGGTGCCGGGCGCCGTGGTGGCCCTGAACGTGCGCGCCGGCGACCGCGTGCAGGCC
>DASWUI010000539.1:0-5337 GCA_036401715.1 Ramlibacter sp.
ATCGCATCGGCTTCGCGCTCCACCGCATCGCCCGGCTCCGTGACCGCCAGCTTGGCGCGCACCGCCATGCGGTCGAAGCGCTGCTGGCCCGCACCGGCTCCCGCCTTCGCCGGCGCGGGCGTGGCCGCAGGCGGCTTCTTCTCCGCCGGCTTCTCCACCTTGGCGGGCGGCGGTGTCGCCGGCTTCCTGGTGTCGGCGGCCGGTGGGGCGGCAGCGGGCATGCGGTGCGATCAGTAGTACATCATGTCGTAGCCGAGGACCGTGACGACGGCGGCGCCGCCGCCGAGATCGGTTTCCGGCGTGCCCTTGTGGCCGGCGTCGTGGTCCACCGCGCCCACCAGCACGGCCAGGATCGCCTTGTGCTGCTCCTCGGGGTGCACGTTGGCGGCGACCGTGTGCTGGTCCAGCCGCAGCAGCTTGCGCGCCAGGTAGTCGTCCGGCTTGCCCGCGCGCATCGCCGCGTCGGCGGTCTTGATCTGGTCGACCGCTGCCTGCGGCAGCTTGCCGTCCACGAAGTCGAGGACGAAGTCCTGTTTCGGCGAGGCGTTCTTCACGATCGCGCTGAACTGCCCCCAGTCCTCGTTGCTCAGCTGCGGATCCGGCAGCGCCTCCAGCACCCGGTTGAAGTTGGTCAGGTCCAGCATGACCACGCGATGCTTGACCGTGACCGGTGCCGGCGTGGGCGTGGGCGTGGGCGTCGGGGTCGGCGTGGGCGCAGGCGCCGCCACCGTCACCACCAGCATCCCGCCGTCGTAGGCCTTGTCGCCCAGCTCGCCGGGCGGCGGCGCCACGGTGCCGATCACGCCGGTGCCGCGCGGCGGCGGCTGCATCAGCGACTTCGCCTGCTCCAGCATGTTGCGCAGGCGCATGTGGTTCTGCCAGCCCTGGCCGGCCTGCGGGGCCAGTTCCCAGGCGCGGGCGAGCGCCACCACGGGCCCGGGCTGGCGCGCCTGCCACATCGCCAGCACCCGGTCGGGCGTCTCCTCGGAGAACGCGCTCTCGTCGCGGTAATGCAGCAGCCCCACGCGCTGGAAGCGGAACCGGGCGAGCGTGCCGGCATCGCCCTGGTCCAGCGCGTGCTCGATCGACTCCACCGCCTTCGGGCTGTCCGCCTTCAGGTGCCACACCTGGAAGGTCTCGGTCGCCGGCGCGGGCGCGGCGGCGGCGGGCGGTGCCAGCAGGTGCGTGCGCGCCCGCCGGAACATGACCCAGTCGTGCCTGGCGGTCACCCGCTGCAGCCGCCCCGTGTCCAGCGCCGGGAACAGGCGGCGGCGCGAGCGCAGCAGGAAGGCGGCGTCGTCGGCCACGTCGGCGATCGCCGCCAGCGTGTTCATCGAGGCGGTGCCTATGCTGGAATCGATCGCCGGCATCCCCGGCAGGGCCGTCATCTCGGCCAGGTTGGTCCGGCCGGCGACGGCCTGCTGCTCCACCTGACCCGAAGCCTCCACCTGGACCTGTTCGCCGGCCTGCAGCTCCTTGCCCAGGCGCACGAACTTGCGCACCACCGCCTTCTCGGCGGCCTCTTCGCCCGGCGCCTGCACGAACAGCACGGCGCGCCGCGGCGCTTCGTCCCAGGCGAAGCACATCTCCTCGTTGCCGGGGTCGGCCGGGTCGTCGTCCACCATGACCACGCCGCTGCGGGCATCGCCGTCGCGGCGCAGCACCATGCGCCCGCGCGCGGAGCGGCCGTTGGAGCTGCCGTCGGCGCCGGTCAGCACCATGCGCAGGTCCACCTGCACCAGCCTTTCCTCCACGCCCGAGGACGCCACGCTGCGGTCCAGCACGGTGAGCGTCGCGTCCAGCGCCAGCTCGCCGGCGGCCTCCATCCCGTAGCCGGCCACCACCAGACGGCCTTCGCCGAGCACGCGCGCGCTGTCGCCGATCGCCAGGGCGAACGGGTCCTTCTGCAGGTCCGCCTGCGCGTACAGCCCGATGCCGAAGCCGGGCACGCCGCCGCCGGCGCCGAGGCGCTTGCGCAGTTCCTCGTAGGCCTGCCGGTAGGCCTCGGCCGTCATGCCCTGCTTCAGTTCGCGCGCGGCCACGATCGCTTCCATGGCCTGGCCCTCCTGCGGCTGCAGCCAGTCGTTGCTGGCCACCAGCGTGAAGCCGAAGGTGCCGTCCTCGCGCGCCTCGCTGCGCAGCAGGCCGTCGAGGTCGCTCGCGAGCTTGACGCTGCCGGTCGCGCCGAACGCGAGATTGCTGCGCGCGAAGCCGGACGCCCAGGACTTCGTGCGCTCCGTGGCCTGCGCTTCCTTGGGCACCTGCGTGTCCGAAGCGACGGCCTGAGGAGCCTTCGGCGCGGCGGTCGACTCCGGCAGTGGCCGCTGCTGCGTCTTCCACTGGGTCCCCGAGGCCAGGCTCACCAGCGCCCGCACGGCCGTCGCCAGCACCCGCGTGCGCCACCAGGTGCCCGCCTGCGGCGACTGCGCATCCCGCACCTCGCCGTCGGGCACGAACACCTCCACCGGCTCGCGCTGCCGCGGATCGTCCAGGCCGCGGGTGAGCGAGATGCGCTTCATGTGCTGCGCCTGCTCGACCAGCGCGCCGATCTCGTCTCCGGCCACCGCATGGAAGTGCAGCGACACACCCTCGCCGAACATGCGGCGCAGCTGCTCCTCCACGTCCGCGTCCTGCGCGACGGGCAGGTAGCCGGCCGGCGGCAGCTCGAAGAAGCCGGCCTTGAGCAGCATGCGCTCCTGCGGCAGCGCGCCCTGCCCGGTGCCCACGGTGGCCAGCTGCGCCGACAGGCCGTCGAGGTCGGCGAACGAGGCCTCCACGTGCGAGGCGACGTTGCGGTATTCGGTGAGCGTCGGCCGCACGTCCACCTTCCCGATCAGCTTCTTCGCGCCGGTCCCGTAGCGCTTCAGGAGCGTCTCGATCTCCTTGCGCGCCTTGGCGAGCAGCTCGCGCAGCTCGTCGCAGTCTTCCTGCGGCAGGACCACCGGCTTCTTCGGGTCGAACAGGCCGGCGAGCTGGCACTGGAACTGCAGGACCTGGGCGAGGAACACGTTCCAGGGCCGCATGCCCATGCGGCCCTGCCAGTAGCCGCGCGCCTGCGTGTCCATGCGCTCGCGCCGCCCGGCCCAGGCATCGAGCACGCGCACGGTCAGGCCCTCGCGCGCCAGCAGCCCGATCACCACCTCGTCGCGCTCGTACAGCTGCGCGGGACGGCACCAGAGGTCCGAGGCCAGTCCGGCCGCCGACAGCAGGCTCTGCCGCAGCCAGGGCTCCGCAGCGAAGTAGGCCGAGGCCATGCGGTTGCGCAGGTGCACCGCGGAGGCCGCGACTTCGGTGCTGGTGGGCAGCGCCAGCACCAGCGGCCGCAGGCGCAGCACCACGCCCTCGCGCCAGTAGGGATGGCGCGAATCGCTGGCGCAGGCGGTGTCGCACAGCTTGCCGTACACCGGCTCGTTGCCGCACAGGCCCTCGATCGGGCCGACGGTGATCTCGTAGAACTTCGTCCCCGGCGTGGCCGCGGTGCCGCCCTGCACGGGTTCCAGGCAATCGGCGAAATCCTTGTGCCCGGCCAGCGGCGCGGGCGCGGCCACTTCCAGCAGCCTGCCGATCTTCGCGCGCAGCACTTCGGCCGCCAGCACGAAGCTGCCGGCGGGCGTGACCGCCAGGCCCTCGCCCACCACCAGTTCGTCGGCCTCGCGCGAGACGCCCAGTCCGTGCACCACGCCCCAGCCGCCGGCCAGGTTGGCCAGCCGCAGCGCGTTGCGGTGGTACTCCTGCTCCTGCGTCAGCAGCCGGGCGCGCAGGTACTGCCCGTCGAAGTAGTGCAGCCGCGTCAGCGGGCTGCTCAGGCCCACGAAGGGGACGCCGTCGGTGGACGGCAGTTCCACCGTGTCCGTGCCGGAGTCGCTGCCGCTGTCCTTGTCCTTGCCGGTTGCCATGGTCAGCCCCTGGAGATGGTGGTGGAGAGGTTGCGGCCTTCGCTCGTGGGCGTCACGGCGCCGGCCGGGATGAAGGTGGCGCCGAGCAGCGGCGTGCTGCCCGTGCCGATGACGGTGACGCGCACCAGCTCGCCGGCCGGCACGCGGTCCAGCGTGAGGCGCACGCGCGGGCGGGCGGCATCGCTGTCGTCGTAGGCGGGCGCGGCCAGGGTGAAGGGCTTCCAGCCCTCGGTGGCGACGAACTCGCTGGCCAGGAACGCGGCCTGCGCCACGCTGGCCTGGGCCAGCGGCTGGCTGAACACCAGCGTGACGACGTCGTCGGCGAGCGTCGCGCCCTCGTGCACCACGGTGGGCCCGGCGAAGGCGGGCTGCGGCGCCGGCTCGGCCAGCAGCAGCTGCTGCAGCAGCGCCGAGGGCAGCAGCGTCTCGCGCACGCCCAGGTCGACCCCGTCCAGGGTGACCTTCCAGCCCTCGGCCTCCAGCTTCAGGCGCACGTTGCGCAGCCGCGCGAGCGGCAGGCACAGGTCGGACTCGTCGGGCTCGTGCGCGCGCGGCTGCGGCGGCTCCTCGGCCACCGCGCGGGCGATGATCTCGCGCAGCAGCGCCGGCCGGCGCCGGGCCTGCTCGGCGGACGGGAGCGCGACCAGCGCGTTGTACTGGTCGGCCAGCCACTGGTCGCCGGGCAGCAGCTTGCCGTCGTTGCCGGTGCGCGGCCCCGCCAGTCCCAGCCACATGCGCAGCAGGTGGAAGGGCGGCGCGAAAGCGGCGGCGGCCGCCGGCGCGCGCACCAGCTTCAGCTGCACCGTCTCGCACACGCGCGAGTAGGCGACGTCGGCGGCATCGCCCGCGCAGGGCTCGGCGATCGCCGGCACCGGATCGCCCAGGCAGCAGGAGTAGCAGGCCACCACGTCGAGGTCGAGCGTGGCGTCGTCGGGGGTGGCGATGTCGCGGAAGGCGTCCTCCTCGCGGTGCGCGATCCACCACAGCGGCAGGCTCACGCACTGGGGCACGTCCAGCACGAGGTCGCGGCCCAGCGCATCCACCGCGACGCCGGTGCCCACGCGCAGCTCCATGTCGTCGGCCTGGTAGGCCACCGCGTAGCCGGCGACCACGCCGCTGCCGTGCAGCAGGCGCTGGTGGCGGCGCAGGCGGCCGACGTGGAAGCCCTGCTCGGCGCGGAAGTCCTCCACCCCCAGCAACATGCCGAAGTGGTAGTTGGGCGCGCACTGCGGGCTGTCCGGCAGCACGGCGTCGCAGCGCTCCATCACCGCCAGGCCGCAGCAGTCGTTGGCTTTCATGGCGGCGGTCCTACAGGGGCGCGGCGCTGTGCGCGAAGGCGCGGGCGCGGCTGGCGGCGGTCTCGCGTTCGGCATCGCGCAGCGCGGTGGCGCGCCGCAGCGCCAGTCCCGCCGCCTGCAGCTTGCGCGTGGCGAGCCCGTCC
>DASWUI010000540.1:0-1991 GCA_036401715.1 Ramlibacter sp.
GCCGGCCGCGAGCACGCGGTGGCAGGGAACCACGGGCGCGAAGGGGTTGCGGCCCAGGGCCTGGCCGACGGCACGCGCGGCGCCGGGCTCGCCGATGCGCCTGGCGACTTCGCCATAGGTCAGCACCTCCCCGGGCGCGATGGCGCGCGTCACCTCGTACACCTTGCGGTGGAAGGACGGCAGGCCCTCCAGCGCCAGCGGCAGGTCGCACAGGTCGTCGTGCTCTCCCTGCAGCAGGGCCTGGATGCGGGCGATGGCGGCCTGCACGAAAGCGGGGGGCGACAGTTCCGGCGCATCCCCGGTGTAGCGCAGCAGCCGCCGGCGCGTGCCCTCTTCGTCCGCCTCCGGCAGCTGCACCGCGGCCAGCGCGTCCTGCGTCCAGGCGATGCCGCTGGGGCCGATGGCCGTGGCGACCAGGCAGAAGCCCAGAGCGCGGGCCATGGCGGCGCTCAGGAGGGCGAGGCCGCGCGCAGCACGTAGCCGAGCCGCGGGAAGTGCACGTGCACGATACCGGCGCGCGTGTCCTCGCGGCGCAGGCTGTAGTGCGTGCGGGTGGCGGCGATCAGTTCGCCTTCCGTGGGTTCGTTGCCGAAGGACTCCGCGGCGATCGTGACGCGGGTGCCCAGCGGGATGCCGTGGTCGTCCTGGAAGGCGCTGTCGATCAGCAGGTTGGCGCCCGGGGCGGCGGGCTCGGCCGCCTGCGCGATGGCCACCGCGTCGGCCGACGCCAGCTTGCTCATGGGGCCATGGCCGATCTTCTCCATCCGGTTGGCCCACTCGCCCACCGAAGGCGTGGCGTTGAGGATGTCGGCCAGCACGGGCACCTGCGTGCGCGTGTACCAGATGCCGTGATAGGCCGCGAAGTCGGCCACGCAGGGGTCCATCCCGAACAGGTAATCGTGCTCGTCGGCCATGTTGGCGATGCGGCGCAGGTAGGACCGGTAGGCGCTGGTGGCGTCGCCCGGCCGCAGCCGCACCATGTTGCCCGACATGGCCTTGCGGTCCTCGCTGAAGGCCTTGGCCGCCTCCGGCGGCGCCTTGGCGAACACGTGGGCCGCGCCCCTGGGCTGCAGGTTGTAGCCCATCGCGGCCCAGAACAGCGTCGAGTCCGCCCACTGCGCGAAGATCCGGCAGGCGCCCTTGAGGTGCGGCGGGTACAGCGTGGGTTCGGGCCGCACGTGTTCCAGCACGTCGCAGATCAGGGCCGTGTCGCAGTAGATGTCCGCACCGACCTGCAGCACCGGCGTCCTGCGGTAGCCGCCCGTGAGCGCGATCACGTCCGGCTTGGGCAGGATGGGCGGCACCAGCACCGACTTCCACGGCAGCTTCTTGTGGCCGAGGACCAGGCGGATCTTCTCCGAGAACGGCGAGCTCGCGTAGTGGTGCAGGATCAGGTCGTGCATGGGTCGCTTCAGTGCGGCAGCGCGCGTTGCAGGATGGCGTCGAAGTCGGTCTTGCCGGAGAGCGTCCCGAAGGTGTGGCCCCAGTCGCCCGCCAGCCGCGATTCGCAGAAGGCATGGAACACCGCGTCCGGCGCGGTCTGGCGCAGCAGCGCGGCCTGCACCGCCAGGGCGACGTCCTGCGCGAGGCGCCGGGCTTCCACTTCCGTGGCCATCGCCTCCACGCGCGCGGGCAGGGCCGCGGCCAGGCGGTCCAGCGCCGGATGCGCGCCCTTGGCGGGCGCGAGTTCGTGCGCCAGCGCGGCGCCCGCGTCCGCCTTGCGGATCGCGCGCAGCAGGTCCAGCGCCATGATGTTGCCCGCGCCTTCCCAGATCGAGTTGACCGGCATCTCGCGGTAGATGCGTGCCATGACGCCTTCGCCGCCCTCCTCGACGTAGCCGTTGCCGCCCAGGCACTCCATGGCTTCCTCGCCGAAGTGGCTGCCGCGCTTGCAGATCCAGAACTTGGCGATGGGCGTGAGCAGGCGCGCGATGGCGGACTCGTGCTCGTCCTCGCGGCGGTCGAAGGCCCGGGCCAGGCGCAGCGCGAGC
>DASWUI010000541.1:0-5988 GCA_036401715.1 Ramlibacter sp.
CGGAATAGAGCTCCACGTGCGGTGACTGCGCGCGCCCCGTGACCACCACGCCCGCCTTCTGCGCCAGGTTGGGGCGGATCGCAAGGATGTCGAGCGCGGGATTGTCCGCGGGCCCGGTGAAGCGCAGCTCGCCGCGCTCGATGTTCATGCGCTGGCCGTACGCCTCGTAGGTGCCGCCGGCGGTGCGGATCACGCCCACGATCCGCGGCGTGCCCGGCCCGTTGCCCTGCACCTGCAGCGACCCCGTCAGGCGCGTCTCCAGCCCGCGCCCGGTCACGCGGAAATCGTTGCCGAGGTCGAAGGCGACGCGCAGGGTGAGCGCGCGCCCGCCGTTGGCCGCGGGCGGCCGCACCTTGCGCTCCGCTTCCGTCTCGGCCACGCCCGGTGCGTTGCGCACGACGACGTCGTCGCCCAGCCGCGGCGGCGTCTCGTCGGGGATCTGGATGCGCGCGCGGTCCACCCGCAGCTCGCCGGTCACGGTGGTGCCCTCGCGGTCCATGCGCGCCTCGACCGGGCCGGACACGGTCAGCTGCCGGTCGCTGCGGATGCTGGCGCGCAGCTGCGACAGCTGCGCATGCGCCTGGAACACCGGGCCGTCGGGCGTCCAGCTGCCTTCGCCGTACGCCAGCAGCGTGCCGCCGCCTCCGCCCTCCTCGCTGCCGCGCAACAGGAACTCGCTGACCACCACGCGCTGGCCCGCGAGCTGCGCGCGCAGCCGGCCGTGGCGCAGCTCGATGCCGTCGACCACGGAACGCAGCGCGAGGTCGTCCGCCAGCAGGGGACCGGAGAGCTCGGGCTGCGCGCGCGTTCCGGCGATCGCGACGTCGGCGCTGAGCGAGCCGCGCAGCCGCCAGCCGGGCGGCGCGAGCAGCGACCACACGCCGATGCGAGGCAGCTGCGCCTGCAGCCGGCCGGCGAGCGGCGCCTGCTGCGGCCACGACCAGTCCTCGCCGCTGCGCGCGAGCCGCGTGCGCAGCTGGCCTTCGGCGCGACCGGCGCGCTCGCTGTCCCACAGCAGGGTGAAGACGAGCTGCTCGCCCTGGCTGGTCACGGTCAGGCGTGCCTCGCGCACTCCTGCGCTCACGCGCGCGGCGGCACCGTCCACGCTTTCGGCGAGCACGTTGACGTCCCCGCGCACGCGCGCGAGCGAGGCGTCGATGCGCACCGCCTGCCCGAGCTGCGCGTTCCACTGCGCGTCGAACACCATGTCCCCCGACAGCGCCGAGCCGGCGAGCTGGGCGCCGCCGAACAGCTCGATCCAGGCGAGCGGCAGTCCCGACAGGCGCCCCGCCGTGGCGAGCGTCCCGCCCTGGCGCCGCACCGGCGTCCACGAGAGCACCGCATCGGTCGCGGGCGCGCCGCTGCGCAGGGCCGGCGCGCGCAGCAGCGCCTCGCCGGCGGCGAGCTCGAAGTTGCCGCCGCCCGCCCGCCAGTCAACGGGCCGCTGCAGCTGCAGCTGCCACGGACCGGGCGTGATCGACGCATCCTGCAGGCGCGCGTTGAAGCTCGCGAGGCTCCCGCGCCATTGCGTCACCGGGCCGCCGAGCGTCGCGCCGATGCGGCCCGCGGCCGCCAGTTCCAGCTTGCGCTGCCCCTGCTCCGCCTGCCCGCGCAGGTCCAGTGCCGCATCCCGCAGGCGTCCCTGTACCTGCAACGCCGCCTCGCGCACCGTCCAGGGCGGCGGATTCGCGTCCTGGGTCCCGGTGGGCGCCTGCCAGCCGAAGCCGCGCGCGCTGGCGCGCGCCTGCACCGTGGGATCGCGCCAGCCGCCCTGCCACGCGAGCTGCACCTGCCCGTTGCCGCGCAACTCGAGCGGCTTCTGCATGCCGCCCCCCACCGGCGAGCGCGCCAGCCAGCGCTGCGCCTGTGCAAGGTCGGTCGAAGCGAGGTCCGCCGTGCCCTGCCCCCGCGCTTCCGAGAGGCTGCCTTTCGCCTGCGCCTGCAGTCCGGGCGCGCGCAACTGCAGCCGGCCTTCACCGGCCCGGCCGGCGACCTGCCATGCGAGTTCCCCTTCCAGCGAGGCATCGCTCGTGCGCACCCGCAGCTGCGACAGCGTGAGTGCATCACCCGCCCAGCGCCCCCTGGCGAGCACGTCGCGCAGTTCCAGTGCCGCTGCCGCCGCCGGCAGGCCTTCGCCGCGCGCGGCACGCGCACGCGGCGCCCCGGCCTGCAGCGCCAGGTCGAAGGACACCGCCCGCCCCTCGCCCTGCAGCTTCAGCGGACCCGTCAGCGGCAGCGGCGCGAGGCTGGTGTGCAGCTGCGCCGGGTCGACGGCGGCCACCTTGCCGTCGAAAGTCCATCCCTGCCCCTGCCAGGCGCCGCTGCCTTCCACGCTGCCGCCGCCGGCCTGCGCGACCAGGGACTTGACGAGCGCGGCGCCGTCGCGCCACTCGCCTTCGCCACGCGCGGTGAGCACGGGCAGCTTGCCGGCATCCCAGGGACCGGGCGTGCCGTTGCGCACGTCGGCGCGCAGCTGGTAGCTGCCCTCGCCCGCAGGCACCACGGCGAGATGTCCCGACAGCAGCGTGCGTGGCGCCGCCGGCCAGAACATCGCCAGGTCCAGCTGCTGGAAGTCCGCCTCGCCGCGCGGCACCGGCATCGCGGCGAACGGCGTGATGCGCGCGGTGGCGGTGGCGCGTGGCAGCTCGCCCTTGGCCGCCGCAGAGGGCGCGACCTGCAGCCGGGCGCTGGCATCGATCGCCGAGGCCGGCCCCTGGGCGCGCACCGTGAAGTCCAGCGGCACCCGCTGCCCGACGCCGGGCACGGGCGCGGCAAAGCTTCCAGCCAGTGAAGCGTTGAGCGTCAGCGGCGCGATTGCCAGCAGGTCGAGCTCGCCGCGGTACTGTCCGCCCGCCAGCTGCAGGGACTTCAGCCCCACGCGGTGGCGCAGCCCGTCGAAGGCGTAGCCTGCCGCGAGGCCGCTGGCATCCAGTTGCACGCTGCCGCGGTACGACAGAGCCGCCACTTCGAGCAGGTCCACCTTCACCCGCCAGGGCAGGCGCAGGTCCCGCGGCGGCTTCAGCGGCTCGCCGGTGCGCGGCCTGCGGTCGGTGACGCGCGCGCGTGCCACCTTCACCCGTTCCAGCTGCAGCGTCTTGTTCAACAGGGCGAGCGGCTGCCATTCCAGCCGGATGTCTTCCGCCTCCAGCCGCAGCCCATCGCGCTCCCAGACGATGCGCTGGATGTGCCAGCCGCCGCGGATGGAACCCTTGACGCCTTCGCTTTGCAGCACGCCGCCGCTGGCCGCGCGCCGCAGCGCCCATTCCAGCGAGCCCTCCTGGCCGGCCCACCACCAGATGCCGGCGCCGGCCGCCACCAGCAGCAGGCCGATGCCGACCACGATGCGGACGGTCCAGCGGGCAAGGGAAGCGGCACGGACTTTCAAAACACGAACCCCGCGCTGAAGTGCAGGCGGAAGCGCTTGCTGTGCACGCCGTACGCGATCGCGCCTTCCACCGGTCCCACCGGGCTGCGCCAGCGCACGCCGGTGCCCACGCCGACGCGCACGCGCAGGTCGGCGGGCTGGTCGGCCACGGAGCCGGCATCGACGAACAGCGTGTGCTCGAAGGCGGTCTGCTGCCCGCGCAGCCGGATCGGCCGCTGCCATTCGACGCTGCCCACAGCCAGGTAGCGCCCCGGTCCCACGAGGCCGCCGGGCAGGGGCACGCCGATGTCCAGGTACTTGTAGCCCCGCACGGTGGTGTCGCCGCCGGTGCGGAACAGCTGCGGCGCCGGCACCCGCGCGCCTTCCCTGGCCAGCACCGCGCCGGCTTCGGCGCGCAGTTGCAGCCGCCCGCGCGCGAGCGGCCGCAGGCCGAGCCAGCGCACCAGCGTGCGCTGGAAGGGGTGGCCATTGCCGCCCAGCGTGAGCCCGCCGCCCAGCTCGAAGCCGATGCCGTAGCCGCTGGTGGGCAACTGCAGGTCGTCGAAGTAGCGGCCCGTCCAGATGTAGTTGGCGCTGATGGCGGAACCTTCGCCCGTGTCCAGCGGCGTCAGCGGCACGTTGCGCGGGTTCTGCACCGTGGCGCGCTCGTACTGCACGTAGACGTTGCGGTCGATGTGGTCGCCGTTCTGGAAGCGGCCCACGCGCAGGCGCTGGCTGTGGGTGACCAGGCGGTCGTCGTCCAGCTTCTCGCCGCGCGCGGCCACGGCCCAGCGCCAGCCGTCCTCGTCGGGAATGGCCGTCCACTCGGTCTGGGCGAAGGGGTTCTTCTTCTCCGCCTGCAGCTTGCTCACCGCGCGCCAGCCGATCACGGGCAGGCGGTTGTGCGTGTGCTCGATGCTCGCGCGCGGGCCGCCGTCGGTGGTGAAGCCCAGGCCCAGCACCACCTTCTGCAGCGGCGCCTCGCGCAGCGTGACCTGCACGGGCGCGGCCGCGGGGTCCGCTCCGGGATCGACGAAGATGAAGGCCGAATCGAAATAGCCGCTGCCGGACAGGCGCAGCTGTGCCTGCACGATCTTCTCCTGGTCGTAGAGGGAGCCGACCGGCAGGCGCGCCAGCCGCGGCACCAGCACCGGGTCGTAGCGCTCCAGGCCGGTGACCTGCATGGGGCCGAGGTGAAACAGCGCGCCCGAATCCAGCCGCAGGCCGAGGCGCACCGAGGCGGTCGCCGCGTCCACGTCGGCCAGGCTGTAGCTGATGCGGCCGGCGGGATAGCGGCGCGCGAGCAGCTGGCGGGTGGCATCGGACTTGGCGCGGTCCCAGCCGGTCTGGGTGAAGGGCTCGCCCGGGCGCAGGCCCCATTCCCCGCGGATGCCTTCGCGCTGCGCCACCGCGTCCGGGTCGGTGCTGGTGGCGATGTCGCCTTCGAATTCGATCGAGGCCTCGCCGACCCGCGTGCGCGGTCCGGGCTCCACGGCGACCAGCAGCGTGGGACGCGCGCCGGCTTCGCGCGAGATGCGCACCTGCGGCGCGAAGTAGCCCTGCGTGGCCAGCAGTTCGCGCGCATCCTTCTCCGCCAGCACGACCAGCCGCGCGATCTCGGCGTCGTCGAGGTCGGCGACTTCGCGGTAACGACGCAGTTCGAGGTTGCGCTCCAGCAGTTCCCGCAGCGGGTCGGGGGCGCGCACGACGAGGTCGAAGGAGGCTTGCTGCGGCTGGGCCGACGCGAGCGGCGCGAGCAGCCACAGCACGGCCATGCCCGCGGCGGCGAGGAGCTTGCGGATCATGGAGCCCGAACTATGGCCGTGCGGCGGGGCGACTGCCGTAGGCGGAATCCGACTCATGCGGCGGATGCACGGACGAGCTGCCGCGGGCTGGCTATCATTCCTTCCATGCGAATCCTCCATACCATGCTGCGCGTCGGCGACCTTCAGCGCTCCATCGACTTCTACACCAAGGTGCTGGGCATGACCCTGCTGCGCACCACCGACCGGCCGGACCAGAAGTACTCGCTGGCCTTCGTCGGCTACGGGAAGAATCCGGAGCATGCGGAGCTGGAGCTCACCTACAACTACGGGGTGGAGAAGTACGAGATGGGCGGCGCCTACGGCCACATCGCCATCGGCGTGCCCGATGCCTACGCGGCCTGCGACAAGATCCGCGCCGCCGGCGGCAACATCACGCGCGAGGCGGGCCCGGTGAAGGGCGGAACGACCGTGATCGCCTTCGTGACCGATCCCGACGGCTACAAGATCGAGCTGATCCAGCGCACCGGCGAGCCCGAGTAAGGCGCACGCCTCACTTGCGCGGCAGCCCCGCGGCCTCCGTCGCCAGCCGCGTCACCCGAGCCCAGTCCTGCGCCATCAGCGCATCGGCGGGCGTGAGCCACGAGCCGCCGACGCAGGCCACGTTGGGCAGCGCCAGGAACTCGCGCGCGTTCTGCATGGTCACGCCGCCGGTGGGGCAGAACTTCACGTCGTTGAAGGGGCCGTGCCAGGCCTTGAGCATGGCCGGCCCGCCGGCCTGCATGGCGGGGAAGAACTTCAGGGCGGTGTAGCCGTCCTCCTGCGCCATCATGATCTCGCTGCCGGTCGCCACGCCGGGCA
>DASWUI010000542.1:0-7306 GCA_036401715.1 Ramlibacter sp.
CCCCGGAGCGGCAGAGCTGGATGGACCGCCTGACGGCGGGCCTGCGCAAGACCGGCTCGAACATTTCGCAGGTCTTTACCGGCGCGCAGATCGACGACGCGCTTTACGAAGAGCTGGAGACGGCGCTGCTGCTGGCCGACACGGGCGTGCCGGCGACCGAATTCCTCCTGAATGCCGTCAAGCAGAAGGTGGCGGCCACCGGGGCCACGCGCCCGGTGCAGGCCAAGAACATCCTGGTGGACGCGCTGACGCAGCTGCTGCGGCCGCTGGAGAAGCCGCTGACCATCGGCGAACACCTGCCGACGGTGATCATGGTCGCGGGCGTCAACGGCGCGGGCAAGACCACCTCCATCGGCAAGCTGACCAAGCACCTGGCGGATGCCGGCGAGACGGTGCTGCTGGCCGCGGCCGACACCTTCCGCGCGGCCGCCAAGGAGCAGCTCGCGGTCTGGGCCGACCGCAACAAGGTGGAGATCGTCAGCCAGGAAGGCGGCGACCCGGCCGCCGTGAGCTTCGACGCGGTGAGTGCCGGCAAGGCACGCCGCAAGGACGTGGTGATCGTCGACACGGCCGGCCGCCTGCCCACCCAGCTTCACCTGATGGAGGAGCTGCGCAAGGTCAAGCGCGTGGTCACCAAGGCCGATGCGAGCGCGCCGCACGAGGTGCTGCTGGTGATCGACGGCAACACCGGCCAGAACGCGCTGCAGCAGGTGAAGGCCTTCGACGCGGTGCTGGGGCTGACCGGCCTGATCGTCACCAAGCTCGATGGCACCGCCAAGGGCGGCGTGCTGGCGGCGATCGCGCAGGAAAAGCCGGTGCCGGTGTATTTCATCGGCGTGGGGGAGAAGCTGGAGGACCTGGAGACCTTCAGCGCGCGGGAATTCGCGCTGGCGTTGCTGTCGTGAGCGACACCCTCAGCCGCCCGGAACTTCCACCTCCGACCGCACCCACTGCGCATACCCTGCGCTCGCGCGCATCCCGACCGCCACGAACTGCGGCACTTCGTACGGGTGCTTCTCCCGGAACAACTCCTGCAGCGCGGCCTCGCACCCCGGCAGGGTCTTGATCGTCAGCCGCACTTCGGGGTCCTCGCACTCCTTGCCCTGCCAGCGGTAGAGCGAGGTCAGCCCCTCCTCGATCTGCACGCAGGCGGCCAGGCGCCGCTGCAGGATCGCGCGGCCGAGCTGGTTGGCCTCGGCGCGGGAACCGACCGTCGTCGTGACCGCCAGAATGTCGTGATCTTTACAGTCTTGCATGGCAGGGGCCTCCCAGAATGGGCGCATTGTCCGACGCCGGGAGCGCCCCATGTCCACCCTGACCGATTCCGCCGCCGCCGCGGCCCCGCGCAAGATCGACCAGCTGCTGGCGCACTACGAGGAAAGCCACCGCGATTCCCGCAACGAGAAGATCCACTTCGTGGCCATCCCGCTGATCATGGTGAGCCTGCTCGGACTGCTGTCCGCCCTCCACCCCTGGGTGGCCTACGGCTTCGTGCTGGCCAGCCTGGTGTACTACGCGCGTCTGTCGATGGTGTGGCTGGCGACCATGGCGGTGCTGTCGGCCCTGGGGCTGGCCCTGGTGCACGCCATGGGTGAGCGCGTACTCTCGATCTCCGTCGCGGTCTTCGTGCTGGCCTGGATCGCCCAGTTCGTGGGCCACCACCTCGAAGGGCGCAAGCCCTCCTTCCTGGAGGACTTGCAATACCTCTGGATCGGGCCCATCTTCGTCCTGAGCAAGCTGTTCCTGAAGCTCGGCATCCGCTGGTAAGCGACGCCTTCCGGGGCAGCTTCGCACCCCTGGCAAGCACGCGCCGACTGCCGGTCGGCACCCCTGCCTACGGAACCCTTTGCTTAGCACTCTGTCTAACAGAGTGCTAATATTTCACAAGCAGAAGGAGTTTCCGGTATGTCCTCATCCCTTGGAGCCTCGGGTACCACGGCACTGGCGGTCGCCAACCCGTGGGCCGTCGTTCCGTCGCTGGGCAACCTGGATGCGTACATCTCGGCGGTCAACCGGCTGCCGATGCTGACGGCGGAGGAAGAATACGAATACGCGAAGAAATTCAAGGAAGACAACGACCTTGAAGCCGCCGGGAAGCTGGTGTTGTCGCACCTGCGCCTGGTGGTGTCCGTCTCGCGCAAGTACCTGGGCTACGGCCTGCCCCACGGCGACCTGATCCAGGAAGGCAACATCGGCCTGATGAAGGCGGTCAAGCGCTTCGACCCCAACCAGGGCGTGCGCCTGGTGAGCTACGCGCTGCACTGGATCCGCGCCGAGATCCACGAGTACATCCTGAAGAACTGGCGCATGGTCAAGGTCGCCACGACCAAGGCGCAGCGCAAGCTGTTCTTCAACCTGCGCTCGATGAAGCAGGGCTTCAAGGACGACGCGGACGCCGAGACGCACCGCGAGACCCTCACCGACGCCCAGATCGACGTGATGGCGCGCGAGCTGAACGTCAAGCGCGAGGAAGTGATGGAGATGGAAACCCGCATGTCCGGCGGCGACGTGGTCCTGGACCCCGGCCCGGCCGACGACGGCGAGGAATCCTTCGGCCCGATCGCCTACCTGGCCGACGCCACGCACGAGCCCACGGCGGAACTGGAAAGCCGCGAGCGCGACGCCATGGCCAGCGACGGCATCCAGCAGGCGCTGGAGCAGCTGGACCCGCGCAGCCGCCGCATCGTCGAGGAGCGCTGGCTCAAGGTCAACGACGACGGCTCCGGCGGCATGACGCTGCACGAACTGGCGGCCGAATACGGCGTGTCCGCCGAGCGCATCCGCCAGATCGAGGTGGCGGCCATGAAGAAGATGAAGAAGGCGCTCTCCGCCTACGCCTGAGCGCCCCGCGCCAAGAACGAGCCCGGCACCTGCCGGGCTTTTTTTCTGTTGTATCCGCACCCTCCGGGCGGCTTTTCGGCGCCAGGAGCGTGGCTGCTCATCCATGGGCCTGTGACAATGCGGCCATGTGGGGGAGTGTCCTGCGCGCCGCTGGCGCCGTCTTGCTCTGGTGCGCCTCCGCTGTGGGGGTCGCGCACGCGACCACCGAGGCCGATCCGGTGGCGGGGGTGGAGCCGCCCGCGCTGCGGCTCGAATCTCCCGGTCCCGTCAACCTCAACGGCCGGGCCGTCTACTGGCTCGACACCCGCGCCTCGGTCCCGGTGCAGGAGCTCGAGGCGAATGCCGGCAGCCTGCCCTGGCTGCTGCGGCGGCGCGACTCCCAGGGCCCCGTGCATGGCGGCGCGCTCTGGATCATGTTCGACGCGATGGTGCCGCCCGGCGAGCGCTGGTACATCGAAGTCTCCGCCCCCTTCCACGAGAAGGTGCAGCTGTTCCACCGTGACGGGGCCGCGCGCTGGGTGACGCAGCAGGCAGGCATCTCCGAGCCGGTGGCGCAGTGGGCCGTGCCCGGCCGGCTGCCGACCTTCCGCCTTGCCGCCGGCGAGCCCGGCCCGGTGCGCTACTGGCTGCGGGTGCAGGACGACCGCTCCGATTTCGTCGCGCCCATCATGCTGATGCGCGAGGACGTGCTGCACCAGGCCCGCGAGCGCGAGCAGTTCGTGTTCGGCGCCTACTTCGGCCTGACCGCCCTGGTGGCGGTCGCCGCGCTGGCCAACGGCCTCGCCTTCCGCGACCGCGCCTTCCTCGCGTTCGCCCTCTACATCGTGCTGCTCGGTGCCGGCCAGCTCGGGCGCGCGGGCATAGGCGCGCAGCACATCTGGCCGGAATGGCAGGTGTGGAACGAGACGCTGCTGGCGCTGTGGCCGGGCGCGGCCACCGCCGCCGCCCTGTGGTTCGTCAAGATGGTGACCGAGCCGGCGCGGCTCTCGCGCGCGCTGGACCTGGGCGTGTGGGCCCTGATCGCGGCCCTGCTCGGCGCCACCGCGGTGCACGTGGTGATCGGCAGCTGGACCAGCATGGCCCTGGTGCTCGCGCTCACCGGGCTGTCGCTGATCACGGTGCTGAGCATGGTCGTGTGGGGCTGGCTGGACGGACGCGATCGCCACCTGGGCCTGTTCGCGCTCGGATTCGCTCCCGTCATCGTGCTGGCGCTGTTTCCCCTGGCGCGCAGCTTCGGCCTGCTGCCGACCAACCTGGTCACGCGCTTCGGCCTGTTCTTCGGCGCGGCCCTGGAGCTGCCGATCCTCTACTACGCCCTGAACCTGCGGCTGATGGCGCGCCGCGAGGCCGACCTGCGCACGAGCGCGCTGTCGCGCACCGACGCCCTCACCGGCCTGCCGCACCGGCGGGCGATGATCGAGCGGCTGGACTCCAGCCTGGCGCATGCCCGCGGGCAGCGGCAGCACTGCGCGCTGCTCGGCGTGCGCATCTCCAACCTCGACGCGATCGCGGAGGAGTTCGGGCGCGAGTCGGCCGAGAAGGCGCTGGTGGTCGCGGCCTCGCACCTGCGCCGCGCGATGGTGGACTTCGACATGGCCGCGCGCGTCGGCGAACGCGAGTTCGCGGTGCTGCTGGAGGCGCCGGTCTCCCCCGAGGTCGTGACTTCGCGCGCGCAGCAGGTGGTGGCGGCCGGATTGCGCCAGATCGAGGCGCTGCCGGCGGCGCTCACCCTGAAGTTCCACGTCACCGCCGCCATGCTGCCGGTGCCGGAACTCGACGGCGAGGGGACGCTGAACTGGGTCATCGACGGCCTCGACCAGATGAACCACGAAGCCCGCAAGCTGATCCGGCCCCTGAATTTCTAGCCGGCGTCGTCCGCGAGGCTGCGCTGCGCCCGCCGCACGTGCCGGTGCCGCCGCACAGATGCGGCCGGCGTTCAGCGCCTCCGGCACCTCCTGCGGGATCAGCGCGATGCGCGCGGCACCCTTGCGTCCCAGGAGAGTTGCCGCGTCATGGCTAGCCCTTGAGCAGCAGCCGGATGTCGTCGGCCAGCGCCTGCGCGCCGCTGCCGTAGCGCGCGTACAGGCGCAGGCGGCCCTGCGGGTCGTAGACGTAGCTGGAGGCCGTGTGCTCCATGAAGTAGCTGCCGGGCGCCTTGCCTTCGACCCGGCGGAAGAACACCTTGAAGTCCTTGGCGACGGCGGCGGTCTGCTCCGGGCTGCCCCGCAGCGCGACGAAGTCGGGGCCGAAGTTGCCGACGTAGGCCTTCAGCAGCTCGGGCGTGTCGCGCTCGGGGTCCACCGTGATGAAGACGCCCTGCACCTTGCTGCCGTCGGGGCCGAGCAGCTTCTTCGCCTCGGCGATCTCGGTCAGCGTCGTCGGGCAGACGTCCGGGCACTGCGTGTAGCCGAAGAAGATCACGGCCACCTTGCCTTCGAAGTCCTTGATGGTGCGCACCCTGCCGTCCTGGTCGGGCAGCGCGAAGTTCTTCGCATAGTCGGCGCCGGTGATGTCCACCGCCTTGAACTGCGGCTTCGATTCGGGGGCGCAGGCCGCCAGCAGGGAGGCGCCAAGGGCCAGGAGAGCGGAGCGTCGCTGCATCGTCGTCACACCATGTAGTGGTCCACCAGCAGGGCCGCGAACAGCGCGCTCAGGTGGATGAGGGAGAAACGGAAGGTCTTGCGCGCCAGCGCGTCGGAGTACTCGCGCCACAGGCGGAAGCCGTACCAGCTGAAGCCGGCGCTGAGCACCACCGCGGCGGCCAGGTACAGCCAGGAGCTCATGCCGTAGGCGAAGGGCATCAGCGTGGCCGCGAACAGCACGAAGGTGTACAGCAGGATCTGCAGCCGCGTGAACTCGTTGCCGTGCGTGACCGGCAGCATCGGCAGGCCGGACTTGCGGTAGTCCTCCACCCGGTACAGCGCCAGCGCCCAGAAGTGCGGCGGGGTCCACAGGAAGATGATCAGGAACAGGATCAGCGCTTCCGGCCCGACGTCGCCGCGCAGCGCCGCCCAGCCGAGCACCGGCGGCATGGCGCCGGAGGCGCCGCCGATCACGATGTTCTGCGGCGTCAGCGGCTTGAGGATCACGGTGTAGATCACCGCGTAGCCGATGAAGGTGGCCAGCGTGAGCCACATCGTCAGCGGGTTCACCCACGCGTAGAGCAGCCAGGAGCCCAGCGCGCACAGGACGGCGGAAAACACCAGCGTCTGCCGGTCGCTCAGCTCGCCCTTGGCCGTGGGGCGCCACGCCGTGCGCCGCATCTTGGCGTCTATGCCTTTTTCCACCAGGCAGTTGAAGGCCGCGGCAGCCCCGGCCACCAGCCAGATGCCCAGGCAGGCGACCAGGGCGATGCGCACGTCTTCCAGCGAGGGCACGCCGGGCACCGCCAGCACCATGCCGATGAGGGCGCAGAACACGATCAGCTGGATCACGCGCGGCTTCATCAGCGCGTAGAACTGGCGCGCGACGACGGCGTTCATGCGGACACCCCGTGCGGCGCGGCCGCCTGCGGCGAGGCGTGCGAAGCCGCCCGGCTTTCCCGCAACGCCCAGGTGAGCGCCACCACCAGCGCGGCGGCGCCGCCCGTGTGCGCCACGGCGGCCACCAGCGGCCAGTCCAGCACCACGTTGGACAGGCCGGTCGCGAACTGCCACAGCGCCAGGCCCGCGACCACCCGCGCCGAGCGCCGCAGCGGCCCGCCGCGCAGGCGCCAGGCCAGCACGCCGAGCACGGCGAACAGCACGTAGGCGGCGAGCCGGTGCGTGTAGTGGATGGCGGTGAGCGCGGCGAAGCCGATGTGCTCGCCGGATGCGGTCATCCCCAGTTCGCGCCAGAGCTCGAAGCCCTGGCGGAAATCCATCAGCGGCCACCAGCTGCCCTGGCACTTCGGGAACTCGCTGCAGGCGAGCACGGCGTAGTTCGTGCTGACCCAGGCACCCAGCGCCGCCTGCACCCACACCAGCACATAGGCCAGGACCAGCCACTGGCGCGCCGAAGCCGCCACCGTGAAGGCGCCGCGGCCGCGCTCCGCCTGCCGGTAGGCGACCGCCTGCATCGCCAGCAGCGCCAGCAGCACCAGCCCGCCCAGCAGGTGCAGGGTCACGATCGCCGGGAACAGCTTCATGGTGACCGTGAGCGCGCCGAAAGCGCCCTGCACGCAGACCCACACGAAGGTGAGCGCCGGCCACAGGGGGCTCACCGGCAGCCCGCGCTTGCGCTGCAGCCAGGTCGCCAGGGCCAGCGTCGTGATCAGCACGCCGACGCCGGTGGCCAGGTAGCGGTGGATCATCTCCACCCAGGCCTTGCCGTGCGTGACCGGGCCGCTGGGCAGGCGCGCCTCCTCCGCCCGGATCTGCGCGATCGCGCCGGTCGGGCTCGCGTTGCCGTAGCAGCCCGGCCAGTCGGGACAGCCCAGGCCGGAATCGGTGAGGCGCGTGAAGGCGCCGAACAGCACCAGGTCGAA
>DASWUI010000543.1:0-4016 GCA_036401715.1 Ramlibacter sp.
TGAAGAACCTGTTGAAGAAGACCGTGCTGGGCCTGCTGGCCCCCGCGCTGCTGGCCTGCGCGGTCCAGGCCGCCGACATCAAGGAGCGCACGTTCAAGTTCTCGTTCGTGCAGCCGAAGGAAAGCCACATGGGCTTCGGCGCGCAGAAGTTCGCCGAGCTGGTCGCCAAAAAGAGCGGCAACAAGATGAAGGTGCGCCTGTTCCCCAACGGCACCCTCGGCGGCGACCTGCAGACCGTCTCGGCCCTGCAGGGCGGCACCATCGAGATCACCACGCTGCCGCCCGGCCTGCTGGTGGGCCTGGCCAAGGAATACGGCGCCTTCGACCTGCCCTTCCTGTTCAACGACTTCCGCGAGGCGGACGCGGTGCTCGACGGCCCGGTGGGCAAGCGCTTCCTCGAGAAGGCGCCGCAGGGCCTGGTGGGCCTGGCGTACTGGGACCACGGCTTCCGCAACGTGTCCAACAGCCGCCATCCGATCGCCAAGGCCGAGGACTTCCAGGGCCTGAAGCTGCGCGCGCTGCAGGCGCCCCTGATGCTGGAGACCTTCAACGCGCTGGGCGCCAACGCGGTGCCGCTGGCCTTCACCGAGCTGTTCACGGCCATGGAGACCAGGGCGGTGGACGGCCAGGACAACCCGATCGTGGCCTTCGAGACCAACAAGTTCCACGAGGTGCAGAAGCACCTGTCCCTCACGCGCCACGTGTACAACCCGCTGATCCTGCTGGTCAGCAGGAAGGCCTGGGACGGGCTGTCGGCCGACGAGAAGCGCATCCTGCAGGCCGCCGCCGACGAGACGCGCGGCGAGCAGCGCCGCGTCTCGCGCGAGATGGAGCAGAAGTCCATCGCGAACGTGAAGGCCAAGGGCGTGATCGTCACCGACGTGTCCGCCGCCGAGCGCGCGCGCATGCGCGAGAAGGTGCGCCCGATCACCGAGAAGTTCACGCGCGAGATCGGCGAGGACGTCGTGAAGCCCTTCCACGCGGAGATCGAGAAGGTGCGCGGCAGCGTGCGCGCCAGCGCGAAGTAAGGCGGCGCGGCGGGACGCCCGGCGTCCCGCCCGGCTGGCCGAAAAAAAGGCCGTCCAGTGCAGTACTGGACGGCCTTTTGCCTTGTGTGGTGGAGCTGGCGGGAATTGAACCCGCGTCCGCAAGCCTTCTACGAACAGTTCTACATGTTTAGCGATCTGTTTTGTGTCTCGCCGCCCCGATCGCGCAGTCGCACGCTATCGGAGCAGCCAGCACCCTATTTTCTCGCCCCGCACCAAGGTACCCGATGCGGAGCCAGCCAATGTAGATTACCTTGCAGCTAGGACCTTGCGACCCTAACCCAGCCCATCGGCCGACTGTTGCAAGGCTCACCGGTGTTTAAGCGGCGAGGGCGAAACGTTCGTCGTTCGCAGTTGGTTTGTTTCAGCTGGATTTACGAGGTGATCTGACCCTCGACATGCCCTGCTGCGTGTCCGAACCCACGTCGAAACCAGTGCAGCCCCAGGAAGACGTATCTTACGGCACCGGCGCGGATTTCAAGGGGCGGGGCGGCGGGCGGCCCTGGAATGTGCGCGGCTATAGTGGCGGGCGTGGATTGCGGGTCGAGCCCGCAATGACATTCCCCGATGGCGGGTCGAGCCTGCAATGACATTCCTCGATTGCGGGTCCGGCCCCGCAATGACATACCCGAGCCGCCATGCCCTCTCACGCCCCTCCTGAACCCCGCACCGTCCTCCTGACCGGCGGCGCCGGGTACATCGGCAGCCATACCTTCGTGGCCCTGCGGGAGGCGGGATTCGAGCCGGTGATCCTGGACAACTTCGCCAACAGCCATCCGGCGGTGCTGGAACGGCTGGGGCGCATCACCGGGCGGGCGCCGTTGGTGGAGCGGGGGGACGTGCTGGAGACCGCGTTGGTGGAGGCGGTGCTGCGGCGGCACCGGCCGGTGGGGGTGGTGCACTTCGCGGGGGACAAGGCCGTGGGGGAGAGCGTGGCCCAGCCGTTGAAGTACTTCCACAACAACATCGGGGGGGCGATCAGCTTGTTGCGGGCGATGGAGGCGGTGTATGTGGACGCTTTGGGTCCCCGCCTTCGCGGGGATGACGGGAGGGGCGCGGGTGACGGGAGGGGCGCGGGTGACGGGGTGGCACTGGTGTTTTCCAGCAGCGCCACGGTGTACGGGGATCCGGCCAGCGTGCCGATCACGGAGGATTTTCCGCGCCAGCACACCAGTCCCTACGGCCAGACCAAGCTGGTGATCGAGGACATGCTGCAGGCGCTGCTGCGGGCGCAGCCGGCGTGGCGCATCGGCGTGCTGCGCTACTTCAATCCCGTGGGCGCGCATCCCAGCGGGCTGATCGGCGAGGACCCGGCCGGCATTCCCAACAACCTGATGCCTTACGTCACGCAGGTGGCCGTGGGGCTCCGGCCGCACCTGAACGTGTTCGGCCACGACTACCCGACGCCCGACGGTACCGGCGTGCGCGACTACATCCACGTGCAGGACCTGGCCGCCGGCCATGTCGCGGCCTTGCAGGCCCTGCTCGCCAAGCCGCAGAGCTTCACCGTCAACCTGGGCACCGGGCGCGGCTACAGCGTGCTGGAGGTGGTGCGCGCCTTCGAGCAGGCCAGCGGCCGGCCCGTGCCCTACAAGCTGGTGGACCGCCGGCCGGGCGACGTGGCGCAGTGCTATGCCGACCCGTCGCTGGCGCGCAAGCTCCTGGGGTGGGAAGCGCGCCATAGCCTGCAGGAGATGTGCGCCGACGCGTGGCGCTGGCAAAGCGGGAACCCCCAGGGCTACGCGACCGTGTGACCATCGGTCGCATGTCCGCCACCCGATTCCTGTTCCGACTCGCCCTGCTCCTGGCCCTGGTCCTCGTGACCACCTTGCTCGTGCTTCCCTACGGCGTGCTGGAAGGCATCCATGCCCGCTTCGCCTGGGTCGGCCGCAGCGATGCGTGGCTCACCTCCGTCTGGCCCGGCTTGGACCTCGACCACTTCGCGGCCCTGGCAACCCTGGGCCTGCTGGCCGCGCTTGCAGGCGTGCGCATGCGCCTGGGCAGTGCGGGGCTGGCCCTGCTGGCCTTCGCGCTGCTGACGGAAATGGCGCAGTCGCTGGTGCCCGGACGCTCGCCCCAGGTGAGCGACGCGGTGCTGAACGTGGCCGGCGGGGCGATGGGCTACCTGCTGGGCCACGTGATGCTGCACGTTCCGTCTCGCCGGTAGCGCCGCGCGTGCGGGAAGGGCCCCGGGCGCAAGCCCTACACTCGCGCTTCTCGCCCGAACGATGAGAAGCCCGCTGCCCGTGCCGCCACCGCTGTCCCGTCCCCGGTGGCCGTTCGCCGTCGCCGCGGGCGCCCTGCTCCTGCTCGGGCAGCACCTGCTGCTGTTCTTCCGGCACTACTTCCGGGACCACGTCTTTCCCGACGACTTCCTGCTCACCTACCACGCGGTGCCCGCGTACTGGATCGAGGCGCTCGCGCGCGGCGAGGACATCGCCTGGATCCCGGTGCAGGCCATGGGCTACCCGCTGTACATGGCCCTTCAAAGCGGCTTTGCCTACCTGCCGCTGCGCCTGTTCGCCTGGTTCGGCGAGCCCTACAGCGTGCCCGCCGCGGTGGTGCTGCAGGGGCTGCACGTGCTGGTCGGCGCGATCGGCGCGGTGGTGTGCAGCCGGCTGGTGGGCTCGCGCTGGCGCACGGCCCTGCTGGCCGGCGTCCTGTACCAGGCGTTCGGCGGCTTCTATTCGAACGCGCAGCACCCGGACATCGTGCGCTCCTTCGCCTTCCTGCCCTGGCTGTGCGCGCCGGTGCTGGCCGACTGGCGCGGCGGCCGGCTGCTGGCCGTCGCCACGCTGGCGCTGCCGTTCTGGATCTACAGCCAGTTCACCGGCGGCTATCCGGGCGCTGCCATCGCCTCGACGCTGCTGCTGGGCGGGCTGACGCTGGCGCGTCTCGCGCTCGAGCCCGGCACGCGGCGCACCGGCGCCCTGGTGCTGGCCGCCCAGGCCGCGGGAGTCCTGCTGGCCG